>NZ_JBGONO010000003.1:0-31683 GCF_041439165.1 Enterovibrio sp. FF113
TAAGGCATCAATGCTAGCAAACGGCAATGATAGGAAAACCGGTACGCTCACCATCACTGATAACGACGTATTCACCGAAAATAGTATCTGTAGTCAGTACAGTTATGTGTCTGTATCCGTTTATGGCCATACCATTTACATAGATTGTGATAATGGTGTTATTGGTGGACCTGACTTAGTCACAAAGTTAAACATGAACTATCAAGGGTCGGGACTGATCAATGAATGGGAGACTGTGACTGAAGGTAAAGGCTCGAATGTAGATTGGAGATCCAACGTTGGTGTGGCAATTACATCCGGTATCACTAGCTTTATTTATACCAATGCTGCAAACGATAACGCGTTCAAAGTATGTCAAACTAACCCCAACGGACACTATTACAGTGTTCTTCAAGGTGGAATCATTCTCGATTCAAGCACCAACAAAGTTCATTGCAACATTGTTGTCAACGAAGGGAAATGTCTAAACGGTGCTAAACAACCCATCGTCTATCTTGGAAAGTCTAGCTTTGAAGCGTGTGATTTTATCGAATAGAACCCGATAACATTACGACCTATTAACGCGGTGTATCTACTTCACCAAAATGAACATGCCGTATTTAAGCCGCTCAGTGAGCGGCTTTTTAGTCTCGCTGCACTCCTCCCATAAGCATCACTCATCGCGTCGACGGAAAGCACCGAAAGGCTCAAGGCCAATACAAATATTTTGATACCACTCCTCTATTAACGCCTTGTCGATAGGTGGCTTTTTGCATCATCAACACCTATTTTAGGTTTCGTTACATTAGTCATTTTATATATAAATGCCATCTCATAATTGGACCACTCCACGTATCATTTTTAAGGTTAGAGTCTGAAACAATATTGAAGAAAATTATTGAATGGCGTTTCACAATGCGTCACCGATATCAATTGCATCAGATCGAAAAAATATTTTCTATTAACCCTAGTGACGGCATCGTCACCCAGCTTTCCAATTTTAGTGACATGGTGAGATTTGGCGAATTTAGTACGTGGGGTGATTTTTATTCTTTAAGAGTGAATTTTTACGAAAATGCGCACTTAAAAACAAAAAAGCCTGTCAGCAATCGCTGTCAGGCTTTTCGTTATTCAGCTTTTAACGTTCATTTCTGCTGTTAGCAAATCTTCCCCGCCCCCACTGCAATGTCGTGCTTATTGTCCAGTGTTGCTTGCGCAGCCACTTTCAAGCCTTCCACAATGGTTTCAAGAGACATTGACGGTTGATCTGTCGCTGCCGCTTGTTCAGGTAGCAATGGAATGTGAATAAAGCCGTGTCCAATATCCGTGTCACGCAAGAAGTGTTGAACACCATAGAAAACATGGTTACAGACAAACGTACCCGCGGTGTTAGAGACGGTACAAGGAATACCCTTCTCTTGCATGGCACTCGTAATTGCCTTGATTGGCAAGGTACTGAAATACGCATCAGGGCCATCTTCATCGATTGGCTCGTCGATTGGCTGGTTGCCACCGTTATCTGGGATACGAAAATCATCAATGTTAATCGCAACACGCTCAGGGGTGATCGCATTGCGACCCGCAGCCTGACCCACTGTAATCACAAATGTTGGCTTGTGAGTCTCAATGGCTTTAGTGACGGCTTTAATCGCGTCATAACGCGTCACAGGCACTTCACAGATAACTATCTCGCCACCATTGAGCTGAAAACCATCAAGCTGCTTTACTGCTTCCAATGCAGGGTTAACTAAAGCGCCACCAAAAGGCTCGAAGCCTGTAATCAATACTTTTCTCATCACTACTACTCTCAGAATGCAAAGCTATACATAACGAAGATGTTGAACGCCAAGATGCACAGGCCAGGAAACACCTGCATCAAAATAACGTGGTGTTTATTTTTCAATTCAAGTAACGCTGCAGGTACGACATTAAAGTTGGCAGCCATTGGGGTCATTAGCGTACCGCAGTAACCGGAAAGCATACCCAGCACACCTACGATGGCGGCGTTGCCGCCGTTTTCGAGTATCAGCAATGGAATACCGATGCCTGTTGTGATCACGGCAAACGCGGCAAACGCATTACCCATCACCACGGTGAAAATGGTCATACCTACGCAGTAAGCAATCACGTTCACCAGCAGCATGTTCTCAGGGATCATCATTTTGACAATTTGCGCGACGGTATCGCCCACACCCGCCTGATTGAACAGAAACCCTAACGCGGCCAGAAACTGCGACAAGATGGCAGCCCAACCGATGGAATCGATCAAACGGCGTCCTTCGTTAAGGCTGTGCATCGGTTTGCTTTTGGTGATCATTAACGCCACAACGATGGCTGCAATAGAGCTGAGACCTAGGCCAACCAGTGCGCCGAGTGACGTAAACTGGCTGATAGCAACCGTGCCGACAGGCACGATAGCAGCAGGAATGAACAGCTTGTTTTTAAGCATGGTTGCGGTTTGTTTACGCTCTTCTTCGGTGGTGGTGCGGTAGTTGCCCACGCCCATAAACCCACCCGCCGCCAGCGCGGTAAGCGCCAATACCATAAGACCTGTCACCCAGTTCGGGATCATCGCGCCAAACAGGAATGTCATGCCGTAGATCAGCCAAAACAGACCACTACCGATACGTTTCGGATTCTCTTTATCAAGGAAGCTTTGCAGCGAGAACGCCAGCAGCAATAAACCCGTGGTTTGATAAATGTACTCTAACATGGGTTATTGCCCTTCTTTTTGCGCATCAGCGTTTGCAGTCGCTGATGCACTTTGATTGGTCGATGGCTTAAGAAGACGCACTTCCACGATTTTGCTGAAGACAACGAACAGCACAAACGATGCAACGGCGGTTGGCAGTGCCCACAAGGCCATGGTTTCAAGCTTCACGTCGAGTTGATTATCAGTCATCACGCCTTTGATAAGAAGAATACCGCCTGTGCCGATAAACAGCAGCTGGCTAAAGAAGTTGCCAAAATTTTCACTTGCCGCTGATAACGCACGAATCGACTGACGTTTTTCATCTGACAAATTGGGGCAGTCTTTTTCTGCGGCGGCTTCCGCCATAGGTGCAATAAGCGGACGGATCATCGATGGGTGACCACCAATACTCAGACCCATCCCGTTGGTAGCTTTACGCAACAACAAGTAAGTCATCAGAATTTTACTGACTGACGCTTTCTTCATCGAGCCAATCAAAGCTTCTGCGCGCTGACGAAGGCCGAAACGTTCAAGAATGCCAATCATTGGCAAAATAAGAATGAAAAGGGACATATAGCGGTTTTGGGTAAAGGATTGACCTAAGATAGACAGGATTTCCATTACCGCGATGTCTGCGACTAAACCGGTTGCGACACCCGCAACCAAAATGACCAGTAACGTATTGAGTTTTAACGCTAACCCAGCTGTAATTACAACAATGCCAATTAATGGCCAAAAATCAATCATAATGCTCTCTACACGGCCTTTTATATAAGTAATGGTTAACGGTTTCACTCCCATCAACACCCCGAGTATACGAAAGCACCAAAAGCAGCTCCAATCAGAGATTTTTGTGGTTATAACCAATAATTTCACTTATTGAGGTTAACTTTCCACCAACGACAGTTATTTAACCTTAAGCCTTACCAGACATAACTTTGGTTAAAGCGAAATTCAAAAAAGTCACGTTAAAGATGATTCATTGATATAACTTAATGTTGAAAAATTTAGGCTAGTTGCCTAGTTCACCCATTTGAACGATAAACACTCAGTTTCATCCACGTGGTAATCCTCAACATCTTTCGACAGGTCTCATTTAGAAAACAGTTAGCGTCCATTTATAGCGGTATAATTCACACTAATATTTCCATTTCTGCTGCCTCGAATCGCCCCCTATCAATAAGGATGTATGATGGTTCCGACTCGTTTTTTCTTTGGCTACCTGCTTGCTGTAACCTCTCTAGTCGGCTGTGCGACTCAACCTGAACCGGTAAAAACCATTCAGTTGTATTCAAACAAAGAAGTTATTCAACTGTCGTATTGCACTGAGCTTGCAGATACCGCCTATTTCATTGCTTCAGAAAAATTGAAACAGCGTCCTCAACAAGCATTGATTGAACGCTATGCAACAGAGGCTTCCTCCAAAATTAAGATTAACGCTGTTCAGCGCATCTATAGCACGGACTTTGACAGTGCTTGGGATTACTCAGTCAGCCTGTTTGGTGAATGCGCGCAAAAAGTGGCTGAGATCCCGTCACAACGGTTGGATATCGCCAGGTTTTGTGCGCAAAAAGCCGTGGTTGCGGGCGGCGCTTATGATTTCAAACAAAGCGGCGCGCCCAAATTAGAGGCGTACATGGCATTCGCCAGCTATAAACCGACACGACCTTATGAGGTCATCGATGCTGTCTATGACAGCAGGTCAACCTCTCACCTTAATGTTTCTCAAAATACTTGGGATCACTGCATTGACGTGATGTCCGAGTAATAACATCGCCACAGGGCAGGCCTTGAATTACTGACCTGTGGTAATTTCCCCACCAAATTGGGTATTTACTGCGATTAAGTGGTAATACTTAATATTCGTAGGAAAAAGTTCAGGGATGTTATGAAACGGAATTTTTCACCATTGGCTGTCATGAAGGGGAAAGCGGTGATACGAGGCCTTATCAAATCTTCATGGTGGTTTTTACTGCCCACTATCCTTGCCTTACCCGCTCAAGCGACGAACAGTATGGTTGACATTGATTTGGTCAAAGTGGATAAATCTGCCCGTAAAATGTATCTGATCCAAGGTGATAAAATCGTCAAATGGTATCCCATTGCACTTGGTGCCAACCCGAAAGGTCACAAACTACGTGAAGGCGACAAACGCACGCCGGAAGGCAGTTATACCCTTGACTTCATTAACGAGAAATCCCGCTTTTATCGCTCTATCCGCATCAATTATCCCAACACACGAGATCTCGCGCGCGCTGAATTATTGGGCGTGAGCCCTGGCGGTCAAATCATGATTCATGGTCAGAAAAACGAAGCAGGCCCGCACCCTAGCCTTAGTCGAGGTGAGGATTGGACAGATGGTTGTATTGCGATTGCCAACGAGCAGATGGATGAGTTTCTGAGCATGGTCTCAGTAGGCACGCCGATAACAATTGAATGGTAAGCCATTCTGCTTAAAGCTTTCACTCAGATCACGTGAAATCAGAGACATTGTCGACCTTTGTTTGTACCCAAACAGTCCAAAAAAAGCCCGATGCGTTGCTTCGCATCAGGCTTGTCATTTGATTTATTATGCTATCAACAATGTCTGTTGTTATTCACAAGCAAACGGGCCTTTGTTCGTCCATGCTTCTGGTGCTGATGCTGGGCTGCTGTTTACCCACCATTTAGCCTGATACAAGTTGCCTCCAAACAGCACCTGCTCGCCAGTTAAATACGCTTTGCCTGATGTCCAGGCCACTGGCAAGGTACTGATCAATTTCCACGCATCGCTGCTTTCTGGTGCTGCTCCCTGAATCCAGTATTTTGCTTCCCACACTAAACCATTGAAGCCTACTTTTTCGCCGCCTGTGTAGGTGGTATTTTCCTCCCATGCTGGGTGGTTCATTGCCTCAGGATCAGTGCCACACTGGTCGATTTTTTCAATCAGGTGAAAGTCTATGGTTTGCTGTTCAACCAAATTTCCTTCACTGTCTTTCACGCGAGAAACCAGCATATGGTGACCGGCGCTAATTTTCGTCAGTTGTAGATTCACGTTTTCAGACACGCCATCTTCCAACGACAACTTTTCGTAAGCTAATGCTTCTTGTGCGTGATTGTAAACGGTCATTTCAACCGTAATGTCACCAGCAGCCGTGACGGTGAAATCGAGATCAATCCCGTCTTCTGAAATCATGTATTCGGATGCCACGCCATCAATGATCACGCCGTAATCCGGCTCAGGTGATGCAATGTCATAGCCAACTTCTACACGTGCTAGTCCACTGTCTTTCTTCAAGTAGATCGGATTAGCACCGTAAACGGGGATAAAATTGCCATTGCTGTCACGCACACCCGCTTTAATAACGTTATTAGCCTGATTAATTTTTGCCGCAAGATCGAATGACCAGGTGTTTGCCACACCGGCTTTTTCGCTCTCAATGATCAGACGCGTTGACAGCTCTGGGCGCTCGCCTTCGTTGTCAAACACACGGGTAAATACCGCATCCCCTGTTGCCAGGTTAATACCAGGATTAATTTGCCCATGTTGAGACCAATTAGGTTGCTCTGGCTGCTCGCCGTCAAATTGCACATCGATGGCGTTATAAAACGCTGCGGCAGTATCACCCACATCCCAAACAGCCAAAATGACATGGTAACCTTCACGAGCAGGCACATTACACGAGTGAACCATGGTCTTTGGCGGCTTTTGCATGTTGCCTTCAATCACACAAAACGGATTCAAATCTAATGCAGCGCGAGCCAGCGGCTGATTCACGTTCCAATCAGGTTGAGTGATGTAGTACTTCCAAGTGCGCGTCACATGGTTTGCCGTGAACGTCCACTCAAAATCATTCTGACCGGCCACAATCGAGCGTTTGATCCAGCGTGAAGCGGTCTGCTCATCTAACGCTGAAAACTGGATCAATCCCGCGCTGGCCAGTTTGCCGTCTTCGGGGCCAAGTTCTGGGAAACCCTCCGGCCCTTCCACACTTTGTGGCTCCCACTGAACTTGACCACAATCAGTATTTTTCTCACCCGTTTCAGAGGTGTATTTACACATTGCCGCACGGCCAGCTAAGCCATCATCAACGGCGCTAATATAACCATGAGACATCACGCTCGCGCTGAAAAGCGCGGCGGTAACAGACAAAATAGAGGTGTGAAGCTTGAGCATGTATGTACTTCCTGCGTGTTTTTATTGTTATTCACCCACAGCACGGACAGACGCGAAAAGCAGACATTTTCAATCTCGAAAATGGCAACCCCGCTATCATCATTGTTCTCTACATTAAGCAGAGAACACTCTTAGACCGGAGGCTTTGCGTCCTGTTTTTTCAAACAGTTTGCCGATAATTGTGGAACGCGCGCATCGTATTCTGAATAGCTTGATATTCAACAGAAATATAGGGGGCGCGGAGGTGGCAAGAGCCTTAATGGAAGGAGGGTCACACAGGGCATGCATTGATAGTACGCTTTATCACCTAACGCCGCTTTTGCATTCTCAGTAACGTCCATGTTTCTTCTTGAAACTCACGCGTTTTGGTCTCTTCTTGTAGTAAGTCGAACCCCAGGGCGGTGTAGCAAGCGACTGCGATCTGATTGCACTCAAACACGGCCAAGCTAACTGTCGTAATTTTAGGCTCTTCAAAGGCAACATCCAGTGCCATTGACACCATCGCTTTGCCCCAGCCTTGCCCACGGCTATTTTCAGCGGCGATCAGCACCCGACATAGGCGGTATTCAGTGGCAGATACTCGATAAAGCTCAATGTACCCGACTGCTTCACCCTGATGACGAAAGAGAAAAGGGCGCACTTCGGGTTTCGCTAAGTGCGCTGCGACCTGCTCAACCGTGATTGGAAATTCAAACGCCGGGCCCCCCCATAGGTAATTGTCTCTGGCGTTTGGTATCCAACCGCAAAGTTGTGGTGCATCTGCTGCTTCAAAGGGCACAAGCAACATTAAGCGGGTTTCTCCTGTTCGTCCGACGCGTCATTCAGCGGTTCATTAGGCTGGTCATCCGAAGGAGGCGCACCAAATTCATCTAAGTAACCCTTTGGTGGCGGCGTCCACTCGCGCTCGGTGAGAGCATGTTTATCCATCCTATCCGTATCCATCGCTTCTCGAATGGTTTCTTCTAGCTCAATAAACAGATGTTGGTAATGGTTATCGTAGGTTTGTGATTCTTCGCCGCCTAACCAACTTTGATAGAGTTTTTCAGAACTCTGTTTCTCAATTTGGTTAAACATCGCTTTTTGCTGCTCAACCAAAAAGGGATGTGAGCCAAGCGTACGCAGCGCTTCTGCGCCCATTTCCAGTGCAGAGTGGTAGGTTTCTTTGATCACAAAATCCGCCCCCGCATGGCGAAGCTTATACGCATGCCCACGGTCAAAGGCACGAGCGAGCACTTTCACATGGGGATAGGTGTGTTTCACGTACTCAACAAGCTCGGTGGTGGTTTCTTCGTTATCCATGGCGACCACCAACAACGCCGATTCTTCGATACCTGCTGTATGCAATAGATCGGGTCGAGTGGCATCACCAAAATAGCTTTTGATGTTAATTTGGCGCAGGTTTTCTACTTGCGTGGCTTCGTGATCAAGCACGACGGTCTTCACCCCATTACCCGTCAGCAAACGATTCACTACCTGCCCAAAACGGCCAACACCCGCAATAATCACCGACCCTTGCTCATCAATCACATCGGCTTCGCGGTTATTAGACACTTTCTCGTAACGCGGCAAAATGACGTTGTCATAAAGAATAAATAAACCGGGTGTGAGAAACATAGAAATTGCTACTACCAGCGACAGTAACTGCGCAGTTTCAGCAGGCAATACATTGTTTTGCATTGAGAAACTTAGTAACACAAACCCGAACTCACCCGCTTGGGCGAGGCTCAGTGCAAATAACCAACGAGCTGAGCCTTTGATCTTGAATATAAAAGTCAACAAAAGCAGCACGATGGCTTTCAATACCATGAGTCCGATTGTCAGGCCAATAATGACAAACAGATCTTCAAACAAGATGCCAAAGTTGATGCCCGCCCCAACAGTAATAAAGAACAAGCCCAGCAGCAGTCCTTTAAACGGTTCAATGTTTGATTCCAACTCATGACGAAATTCACTGTTGGCCAATACGACACCCGCCAAAAACGTACCTAGTGCTGGTGAAAGGCCTATCAAACTCATCAGTGCGGCAATACCAATCACGAGCATCAGCGCGGTGGCGGTAAATATCTCACGAAGACCAGAGCTGGCAACAAAGCGTAATAACGGACGGCTTAAATAGTGCCCGCCTACAACGACACCTGCGATTGAGCCCAAGATCACTAAACCGACGGCCCAACCCGGCAATCCCGCGACTAGGCTCATTTGTTCATGGTGTTCAGACGCGGAAGCGGCGGCATGTTTTGCCTTTTCCACCAACTCAGGGAGTGCCAACAGCGGAATAAACGCCAGCATCGGTATCACGGCAATATCTTGAAACAGCAACACTGAAAAAGCATTTCGACCGCCTTCTGTTTTGGTGAGTCGCTTTTCATTAAAGGTTTGCAGCACAATAGCAGTCGAAGACAACGCGAAGATTAAGCCAATGGCAAGCGCGATGGTCCAAGGTTGCTCAAAGAGTAATGCAATCCCCATCACTATCGCTGTTGTGACACCGACTTGGAGGCCGCCCAATCCCATCAAGCGGTTTCGCATTGCCCAGAGCATCTTCGGCTCAAGCTCTAAACCTACGAGGAACAACATCATCACGACACCAAATTCTGCGAAGTGCTGAATAGTATTGGTTTCCGAACCCACTAGCCCCGTCAGAGGGCCAATAATCACACCGGCAATCAAATACCCAAGAACCGAGCCCAAACCCAAACGCTTGGCAATCGGCACCGCAATGACAGCAGCAACTAAATAGATAAATGCCTTTAAGAATAAATCTGTCATGCTTTTCCTTCCTTGATGGCGCCATCGATAGAGCGGGCTGTTATTTTTTCAATACCAGCAAGCAAATCCGTGTCTAGGTTGTCATCAACCAACGCAGTCAGTAATTTTTTATAAGCGGCAGTATGTTGGCCGACTTTTCCTTCCTCTGCGGCGGTTCGTGAGCCAAAGATCGCAAACGGCGCCAGATAATTCATGCCCGTTAAGTTTGCCATTTGTTCAAGGGGATAGAGAAGTTCACGGATTTTGAAATGGTTAAACCCATCGGCTTTATACGCTTCTTCACTCCCACCCGCGGTAATGGCACACATGAAGTATTTCCCCTGCAATGCGGTGCCGCTCGAGCCATAAGCAAAACCATATTCCAACACTAAATCTTGCCATTCTTTCAAGATGGCAGGCGTTGAATACCAATAAAGGGGAAATTGGAAGAGCACCACATCATGCTCACGCAAACGCGCTTGCTCGCGGTCAATGTCAATGTGAAAGGTCGGATATTCGGCATAGAGATCCACCACTGTCGCTCCCTCGACCGACTGCGCGATTTTATAAAGCGGCGCATTCACTTCCGATCGTCGTTGAGACGGGTGCGCAAATAACACCAGCACTTTCTTTTTATTGTCTGCCATAAACGTCCTTTTTTGACATTGGTGCCTCTAATATGAGTGCTTCAAGCGCATTGCAACCAGGTAACCAAATAATTACTGGTTAATATTAGTAACCTAAAATACCAAAATCCTGCCACGTACTGCAATATTAGTGAGTGAGCATATACCCTATCTCAGAAGGTAGACTAAACACTCGCTTGGTTGAAATCACATCAATCGCACTTGAGTCACTAGGCCATACTATAAAGACATCCCATGATGAATCTGAGTACGACATTCAAGAAGAAGTCGAAAAACATTCATGAGCATAGGTGGAACATGGTGTTGTGCTGGGGACCATGCTTCACTTAGTTTCATTCTTAGAGGCTCTATCACGATCAAAAAAGCCCCGAGCGGGGCTTTCTTCTGTCATCTTCACACACGCTATTTCGATGAACTGGTAAACAGTAGTTTCAGACCAAATGCTAACATCACCGAACCTAATACTCTGTCTACCCAATGCCCAACACGTTTGAATTTGGCTTGGACAGACGGTTTCGACAGAACAAGCGCCACTGAACTGAACCACGCCAATTGAACAAACATCATCCATATACCCAGCAAGAAAAGCTCAAAGGTGGGCATGTCCGGTGAAACCACCAAGGTGAATACAGAGAGAAAATACAATGGTGCTTTCGGGTTTAACGCATTACAAACAAAGCCCATCGAAATCAGCTTCGCCGTGGAGCGTGCTTTCACTGGCACAGACTGCTCATCATCGCCTACTGCTGCTTTACTTCGAATACCCTTCACACCGAGATAAATCA
Source organism: Enterovibrio sp. FF113 (assembly GCF_041439165.1). Taxonomy (NCBI): domain Bacteria; kingdom Pseudomonadati; phylum Pseudomonadota; class Gammaproteobacteria; order Vibrionales; family Vibrionaceae; genus Enterovibrio; species Enterovibrio sp. FF113. Next base: position 11,008 of record NZ_JBGONO010000003.1, read on the forward strand.
GATAAGCTGCGGCTAAATACTTCATTACCGACAAGACAATCGCAGAGTCACTGATCACAGTCGCGAGGCCAATAGATGAATAAATAATATGAACAGAAAGGCCGAGCGCAATACCAAGACTAACGAGCAACCCTGCACGGCGACCATGCACAAGTGATTGTTGTGAAACCATCACAAAATCAGGTCCTGGCGACGCTGCCCCCAATAGATGGACTAAAGTCAGGGTAATAAACGCGTGATAGAATTCCATTCACATTGCTCCGTTTTTCCGATAATAACTAACTGTTTGGTATGGTGACGATCCGAATATAAATCAACTGCGTATCAATGAAGAACTCATGATTAGGACACGCACAATGCTATTCACACTTTTCTACGATGGAAGTTGCCCTTTATGTGTGGCCGAGATGAACCAACTCCGCACCTTAAACACGAATGGCTCACTTCATTTTGAAGACATTTTAGCGTCTGATTTTACCGAACGTTATCCAGATATTATCCCTGATGATGCACGTGAAATTTTGCATGGCAAATTTCACGATGGCCGAGTATTACTAGGGTTAGACGTGACACATCAGGCTTGGAAACGGGTGGGTAGAAAACGTTGGATTGGTTTACTTCGCCTTCCTGTCATTCGTTGGTTTGCAGATAAAGCCTATCTAACTTTTGCCAAGAACCGTTATCGCATCTCATGGTTGCTCACAGGCAAGTCACGCTGTGAACCTTGTGCTAGCGGGGGGTGCGAGATAAACAAAAACAGACCGAAAACATAAGTTGATTGAAAAGCCACACCAGTGTAATTAACTATTAACAACAACACAGAGCTACTGTAAATCTGGCACTTTCATTGACATGCATCACTATTATACCGCCAATCATTCTATTGACTAATTGTTCATTTAGACGCACCATCCCTGCCAAAATACGTGTCGTAAATTTGAGAAATGATTAACGCAATTTCTAATTTCGCGACTCAATTCAATATGTTGATTTGTATAACAGAATGAAAACCACCGACACACTTTCGGCTGCGGCCTTTTTGCCAACGATCCCCGTTGGCACTGCTCTCACGTTTGAACTGAGATACAAAGATAATATCAAAGCCTTTAGCGGGTCCTCCCGCCTCATTGGCTATCGTGATCGAAAGTATCTGCTTCTTGAAACACCAAGCGACCCTGAACTGAGTAAATTGCTGTCCGACCCTTCTGGCTGGCAAGTCATTGTGCGCGGTATCTCTTCGTCACGTTATGGCGAAATATTTGCGTTCAAATCCCATATTCTTAGCGTGATGCACAGGCCCGAAAAGATGCTCGCGATTGCCATTCCAGATTCTGTCGGCATTCACCGCATGCGCAGATTTGCACGCTACACCGTATCTCGCATTGTGCAGGTCGAAATTAATGGCAGAGGCACATTAGCAAAACTTGCCGATTTCTCTTTGGGCGGATGCGCCATCAGAGTGTCGAACAGTCAATTTATCGAGCCTGGCGAGTCAGTGCGTTTTAACATCAACGCGCTATTTGATACGCCCATCATGTTTGAAGGCACAGTAGTGACGGTCACCAGCAGTGGTGAAGGGATTCAACTGGGCATCAAATTCAACAACGAAGGCAGCCATCAAGCACGTGATACGCTTGCTAGGCTCATCATGTCATCTGAGATAGATGCCGAAAATTCAACAAGCCATGTCTCCACGGTTTCTTAGCAAGCAGAGAGACGCTAAAGTCAGTGATGAAACCGTCCAAGACGAGAGGAAAAAGTCATGCAAGAAACCTTTATCGATGATGGCTTGGTCTATCGTCAACACCACTTTGATTTACCGCTAAATTACGATGACAAAAACAGCACAACACTTCGCGTTTTTGCTCGAGAAGTCGTTGAGCATCACCGTGATGCAGGCTCCCTGCCTTGGCTGGTGTATTTTCAAGGTGGCCCAGGCTTCCCTTCCCCGCGACCAGACGGTCGGAGCGGTTGGCTAAAGCGTGCATTGCAACAATACCGTGTTCTCTTGTTAGATCAACGTGGCACGGGGCTCAGTTCCCCACTCACACTTCAGACACTTGCCGACTTATCCTCGAGTGACCAAGCGGAACTTATCTCACATTTTCGCGCCGACAATATTGTTCGCGATGCAGAAGCCATTCGTGAGCAGTTCGGCATCAAAACATGGTCAATTTTAGGTCAAAGCTTTGGCGGTTTCTGTGCACTCACTTATTTGTCGTTCTATCCAAACAGCCTGAGCCGCGTATACATTACAGGTGGTGTACCTTCGTTAACTCGCCCTGCCGATGACGTTTACCGTGCCACCTATCAACGCGTGCTAGACAAGAATGAGGCTTTCTTTGCACAGTTCCCAAGCGCCCAAACACGCTGCAAAGAGATCGCTACTCACTTAACATCCAGTGACGTTAAATTGCCGAACGGTCAGACGTTTACTGTGGAACAATTCCAGCAAATTGGCATCAATCTTGGCCGTAGTGGTGCAAACTTGCCGATGTATTATTTGCTCGAAGACGCATTCGTCAATACCGCTACCGGCAAGGCGCTCAGCTATGCCTTTTTACAAGCGATGTTGGCCGAACAAAGCTATCAGACCAACCCTATTTATGCCTTCCTACATGAACCGATTTACAACCAAGATCAATCCTCTGATTGGTCTGCCCATCGCGTTCGCAATACAGAGTTTCCGGCATTTAACTATTCACCCGAAACACCATTTTTGTTCACGGGCGAAATGGTATATCCGTGGATGTTTGACCAACTTCAAAATCTGGTTCCACTAAAAGGCGCGGCGGAATTGCTTGCCGCTAAATCGGATTGGCCTGCGTTGTATGACGTGGACGCACTCAACGCGAACATGGTTCCCGTCGCTTGTGCGGTATACGCAGACGACATGTACGTGGAGATGGATTATTCCCGCGAAACACTGCGAAACATTCCTAACAGTCGCGCCTGGATCACCAACGAATACGAACATAACGGCCTTCGCGCTGACGGCGAACGTATATTGGGTAGATTGATTGATATGGCAGAAGAAATCGAAAATACCCCATAAATACACGTTAGCCGCATGATCCTTTCATGCGGCTTCATAACTGCAAAAAACCACCTTACTAATAGCCGTTCCCATACGAAGAATTATGTATAAAAACTTCAATATCAATGTTAAATATTGGTGACTAAATCCCTGTTATTTATTATATTTATATAGAAATCAAAAGCATAAATGTCCTATTACTTGACCTGGTAACCACACTTCGATTTAAACCGTTATTTCTTCCTATCAAATGCTTTACAATTGCCATTCTCGCTATAAAATCCCGCTTCTTCTGACTATTTTTCATCCAGGTACTATTCTATGAATCCGACACGTTTTGGTAACGTGATGGCGGCGATTGCCTTCCTGTTATGGGGCGCGATGCCGCTCTATTATCAGCTTCTCCCTAACGCGGCAATGGATGAACTGCTCGCCTTGCGTATCGCTGCATCCGTACCATTTTTACTCATCATTTTGCAGAGTCGTCGCGGGCGCTCACTTAATTGGCAAACATTGACCGCAGACAAACGCTCTTTTGCTTTCGCGTCATTAGCATCGGTCATGATGTGTATATCTTGGAGTGCTTTTACATGGGCGATGACAAACGACCGAGTGTTAGATGCAAGCCTAGGCTTTTTCATTAACCCCTTACTGGTTATCGCACTTGGCGTCTTGGCATTTAAAGAGACGCTAAGCTTTGGTCAAAAAGCCGCGGTTGTCTTTGGTGCGTTAGGGTTGAGCTATCAGGTGTGGCAATACGGTGAAGTGCCTGTTGCAGCCGTATTGATGGCGGTATTTTTCGCACTATACGGCTGGTGCAAACGCTATGTGAAATATGATGCTATTTCGTGCCTATTCGTCGAAGCCATCGTTTTATTTCCTTTTGCAGCGGGATATATGGCCTACAAAATGGCCACAGGAACCAGTGTCGCGGTATCTAGCGAGATGTCGACGCTACTGCTTTATCTTGGCGCAGCGCCAATCACACTCGCACCGCTGTTCTTCTTCTCAGAAGCCGTGAAGCACGCAAAAATGTCGATGATTGGACTCATGCAATACATCGAACCCAGCCTGCAGTTTCTCCTCGCGGTGTTAATCTTCCATGAAACATTCGACAGCATTAAAGCCGTGAGCTTTGGTTTAATTTGGCTGGGGTTGGTTGTTTCAATCACAGAGGGTCTGATAAAGGTGAAAGCAAAAACGAACCTGCCACAGACCTAATCCCCATAGGGTTAAGCAAGCGGTCATACTTTGCGCAGGAACAATCGTCAAGAGCAAGGAAGAAATCCCAGTGACTCTTTATTCCAATTATAAAATTTCTGACACAGCTATTGCCGACTTTAACCAGCAAGAATGACTGAATACTTATCCTAATTGGTATAAATGAAAACAAAAAAGAAAAGGCATCCGAGGATGCCTTTTTCATATCAAACTTGGCCGCATTCGGCGGTCATAGCGCTCGCTTGATTATTTTTCGTCTTCCACTTCAATCAACTTAGTGGAGCCGCCGTGATACTTCTCACGCAGTCGCTGGATAATGGCAAAGAAGCCAGGGATAAAGAACGTACCCGCCAACAACACGCAGAGCAAACCACCTGCCAGTGATATACCCAGTGAGTTCTGGCTGATGTTACCCGCCCCACTCGCAAAGACTAACGGCATGATGCCGAGAATGAATGACCAAGACGTCATGTTCACCGCGCGGAAACGCAGCTTGCCGCCCATCACTGCAGAGTCACTAATTGGGTGTTCATTCTGTTCACGCTCATTTTTAGCAAATTCAACGATCAAAATGGCATTTTTAGCGGCCATCGCAATCAACAGAACCAGACCAATTTGCGCGTACAAGTTAAGCGGTGTGCCAGTGGCAGCGAGAGCGAGGAAGGAACCCAAGGTTGCAACCGGAACCACCAGAATGATCGCCAGTGGAATCGTCCAACTTTCATACTGTGCCACCATAAACAGGTAGATGAAGATCAGCGCAAGACCAAAGGCATAGATCGCCAAACTGCCTGCCTGTTTCTCCTGATAGGCCATTCCCGTCCACTCATATTGGTAACCTTGTGGCAGTTGTTCTGCCGCAACACGTTCCATCGCTTCAATCGCATCACCTGACGAGTAGCCTGGCGCAGGTGACCCTTGGATGACAGCAGAACGATACATGTTGTAACGCCATGCGACATCCGGTTCGAACACCTGCTCGATATCAATCAAAGTACCCAGTGGGATCATTTCACCCGAGTTAGAGCGAACATGGAAACGACTCAATGAATCCAAATCGTTACGGAAATCCGCATCAGCCTGAATCGTCACACGGTAGCTCTTGCCGTACAAACTGAAATCATTCACATACATCGACGCCAAGTTGCCTTGAAGCGTAGTGAAAATTTCGGACAGAGGAATACCCAGTTGCTTGGCTTTCTCACGGTCAATATCAACGTAGAAATGCGGAACATTCGCGCGGAACGTACTAAACGTACTCGCAATTTCCGGCTGCTGGTTAGCCGCTTCCATCAACTGTTGTGACACCATGGCCAAATCACCACGACTTCGGCCAAGCGTATCTTCCAATACAAACTCGAAGCCAGACGCCGGTCCCATCCCCGGAACAGCAGGTGGACCCATAGTGAACACAATCGCTTCCGGTAACTGCATGGCAGCAGCCCCATTGATTCGGTTAATAATGTCAAACGAGGAGTGGTCACCATCAAGTGCTTGACGCGTTTCCCAATCCTTCAATTTCACAAACATTGACGCACCGTTTGATGCAGAAGCACCCGTCAAGAATGCGTAGCCGTTAGCAACGGTAGCCCCTTCAACACCCGGTTCGCTGGTCACAATGTCATTCAGCTTTCTGGTCACTTCCTCTGTACGTGACAAAGAAGCAGCATCCGGTAGCTGAACGTTGATCAGCAGAACACCTTTATCTTCTTGCGGTACAAACCCTGTTGATGTGGTTGTAGCAAAGTAACCTGCCGCACTGACTGCAACGATAAATAGCACACCCAACACCGCAGTTTTACGGACTAAGAAGCCTGCAATCGCGCCGTATTTGTTAGTAACGCTTTCTAAGCCACGGTTAAATGCCGTAAACCAACGCGCGTGATTGTCTTTACCTTGCTTGAGCACAAGGGAGCACATTGCAGGTGACAAGGTCAGTGCGTTAATTGACGAGATCAGAACGGAAATACATATCGTCAATGCGAATTGGCGGTACATGATCCCGGTAATACCCGGCAACATTGCCACGGGTAAGAACACGGCCAGCAACACCATCGTCGACGTAATAATGGGACCCGTCACTTCCTTCATCGCAAGCAATGTCGCTTGGCGAGGCGTCAAAGACGGATCTTTTGCCATGTTGGTATCAACGTTTTCGATAACCAAGATGGCATCATCCACCACAATACCGATGGCCAAAATCAAACCAAACAGCGTCACGGTGTTGATGGTAAAGCCCGCCGCCAACATGATGGCAAACGTACCCACAAGTGACACAGGGATCGCGACAACGGGGATCAAAGTAGAACGGAAACTACCAAGGAAAAGGTAGGTCACCGCAATAACCAGCAATATCGCTTCTATCAGCGTGACAACGACGCCTTTGATAGACTCAGAGACAAACAGCGTCGTGTCATAACTGGTCTCATAGCTCATCCCTTCAGGGAAGCTCTGAGAGAGCTGTTCTAAACGCTCCATGACCATCCCCCCACTTTCCAGCGCGTTAGCGTCAGATTGCAGGTTCAAGATCACGATAGAGGCAGGCTGTTCGCGGAAATTGCCGTTACCCGAGTAAGACTTGCGGCCCAAGGACACATCAGCGATATCTTTCAGGTACACCATGGTGCCGTCCGCATTTGCGCGAACAACCACGTCTTTAAACTCATCCACCGAGCTCAGGCGACCTTGTGTCACCAGTTTGAACGTCATTTCTTGTGCGTTGTTGAATGGCGGCGCGCCAATATCACCCGCGGCAACCTGAACGTTTTGCTCAGCAAGCACAGAACGCACATCTGACGTGGTGATGCCTAGATTGGCCATTTTTTCTGGGTTAAGCCAAACACGCATCGAGTATTCGCCACCACCAAGCACATTGACATCACTGATGCCTTTGACTCGTGCAATTTGGTCTTTGACATTCAGGTTGATGTAGTTAACCAGAAACTGTTCATCGTATTTGCCGTCAGGCGCATAGAAGTTCAGTACCATTAACAAGTCCGGCGAACGCTTCTTCACCGTGACACCAATCTGACGCACTTCTTGCGGCAGCTTTGATTCTATTTGTGCAACACGGTTTTGTACGTTGACCTGTGCCATATCAGGGTCAGTGCCGATATCAAAGGTCACGTTTAAACTGTAAGAGCCATCATTAGCACTTTTGGAAGACATGTAGATCATGTTTTCCACGCCATTGACCGATGTTTCTATCGGGTCTGCGATGGCTTGCTCAACCACCTCAGCACTGGCACCTGCGTAAAACGCCGTCACACTAACAGAAGGTGGACTGATTCGAGGGTATTCAGCGACTGGCAGGTTCAACAATGCGATGAGACCTGAGAGCGTCAGAATGATGGAGATAACCAGCGCAAATTTTGGGCGGTTAATAAAAAAGCGACTTAACATATCAGCTTATGCCCCTTGGCCTTGAAGGCGAACTGTCATGCCATTTCGAACACGCTGCAAACCTTTGGTCAACACTTGCTCGTCTTCTACTAGGCCGCTTAATACAATGACACCTTGTTCCGTTTGAGGGCCAAGCTTCACGTTACGACGCTCAGCGACATTGCCTTCTTTCAGTACCATCACGAAATCACCTTCTAGGTCGGTCTGAACCGACAAACGCGGCACAACAATGTGTGGCGTGGTGGCTTTTTCTTTGACGATAACTTCAACATATTGCCCCGGAAGCAGGCGATAACTCGGGTTAGGGAATTTTGCGCGCAGCGCAATGGTGCCCGTGTTAACGTCAATGCGGTTACCGACGTAGTCCAACTTACCAGCATGCTCATAGTCGTACCCATTACCCATACTTAGGAACACTTCAACACGTTTTGCGCCGCCCTCGCCGTTGCCTGACATTCTGTCAGCACCCGCAGCCAGACGTTGCTTCTCACTCATAGAAAATGATGCCTGCATCGGGTCAAGGCTAACGATGGTGGTGAGAACGCCAGTGGAGGGAGAAACCAAATCACCAATACTGGCCAAGCTTTCACTGATACGCCCAGTGAATGGCGCGACGATTTCGGTGTGAGACATGTCAGTTTCAGCGGCTTGCAGTTGCGCTTGCGCTGCCTTCAAGGCGGCTTCAGCTTGCAGCTTTACTGCGGTCAAACGGTCAAACTCAGATTGGCTAATACCTCCACGAGGTAACAAATCTTTCCCACGTTCAAAATCCAACGCGGTATTCGTCACGCCAGCCTCTGCTTGCGCCACAGATGCCTCAGCACTGGCGACCTTCGCGCGATAAATAGCGGGGTCAATTTGGAAAAGACGTTGGCCTTCTATGACCATTTCACCTTCGGTAAAATATCGCTCGGTTAAGTAACCAGAAACTTGAGGAACAATGCTGACATCCTCCATCGCTTCGGTTCGTCCGACAAACGTTTGTTGTGGCTGATAATCAATCACTTCAGCAGATTGGATATCAACGATAGGCAAGAAGCCACCCTTCTGTTGAGCTTCTTGCCCACCACAACCTACAAGCACTGATGCGCTAATCAGCGCAGGAAGCAATAACTTCCGTTTAATCATTTTTCTCTCCTCACCTAACCTGTTTGCATTGAGACAAACGCAAAAAAGAATAGCGATAATTTATAGTGATATTATTGGGCTCATCGCCAAAATAAGACGTGACATTTGTTGCAGTAAAATGACATATGTAGCAACAAAATGGCAAGCCGACCCTAGTATGCCAAGCTATCCTTTCTGAAAGCTGTACGACACACAAAATTGCGACAGAATTGTAGATATGCAGAATTAAGATGTTACAAAATGCGACAAGACAACAAAGGCGGTTATTTGCCCGCCAATGCAGTAAAGATGGGATCAGAGAAGAGTTTGCATCGCTTCAGCAAGTCGGACTGAAAGGGAGTCATTGCTTAAAACACCCACTTCCGTATCAAAGTTGTCAAAAAACGAAGGGATCGACAGTGATGCTTTTAAATCACCGTCAAAATGAGGGCATGACGCTGACGCCGCAGCAAGTACATTTTTCGCCCCGCCCGGCCCTGGCGATGTTGATAGCATCACCACTTTCTTACCTTGAAAGACTTTTTGATTAATACGAGACGCCCAATCGAACACATTTTTGTAAGCCGCACTATAAGACCCATTGTGCTCCGCAAACGAAATAACCAGCGCGTCCGCTTCGCCAATTTTCGCGAAAAACGCCTTAGCTTTTTCTGGCTGGCCTAACTCCTGTTCTCGATCAACGCTGAACAAGGGAAGTTCGTAATCATTGAGATCCAAGATCTCAGCGTCAGCACCATCAATCATGCTAACCGCGTGAGTGACCAACTGCTTATTAATTGACGCTTTACTGCTGGAAGCGGCAAAAGCAATAACCTTCATATTCTTCTCCGAAACGTTTGTTTGACATACCTAACAATCATAGCGTCTTGCCTGTGTCCTGTGCGTTTTACTTTTCAGATAGTTAGAGAAAACATCATGCTTTTCTTACTGGAAAAGTACACGGTTCAACATGGCTTCAATCATTCACGCCAATATAAAAATAAATCCAAAAAATTCAAGAAGATAAATTAAATAGATTTATTTATGATTCAACGCTCTCATAAATGAGTCTTTGATTAACTACACTTTTTAAGGAGAAAAACCAATACACCGACTTTTAACTGTCAGATGGTAAATCAAGGTAGTCAATATGAAACTTGTTAACTCACTCGTCAAAAGCGTTATCTCGTTATTCATCATTTCCCCGATGGTGTCCTTGGCAGCACCAGAACCCGGCTCACATTTGAAAGTCTTTATTCCCAGCCTTCCTTACTTATATATTTCACATTCGATCAATGGCGCGCTTCTGAGACCTGCAAATAACGATCGCGGTTGGGACTACGACATGGCGGTTTCACATAGAAAAGTTGACGACACAACCTACGAGTTCAATTTACGACAGGGTGTGAAGTTTCAAGATGGCACACCATTTAATGCCGACGCGGTATTAATGAACATGAAATTTTTCAAGGAAGACCCGTTTTTATTTACGAAAATAGACACGGTTTTTGATCGCGCAGAAAAAGTAGATGACTACACCGTTCGATTTCATCTCACAGAAAAGTATGGTCAATTCCTAAACGATGCTATTTGGATTCAGTTCTACACCCAAGCCTATCTCGACAAATTTGGTTGGAACGGCAAACCAACATGCCCGAACCTTGCCGAACCAGGCCCTTACGGCTTGGGGCCCTACATTCTCAAAGAAGGGTACATTGAAGGTGATCGTCAAACACCCAAAGCAGTTTTAGTGGCTAATCCTAACTATTGGAATTCTGAATTTCCAAAGATTGAAACGGTGACCGTCTATACCGAGCTCGACTCCAACCAAGCACTAGAGATGGCTATTGATAACGATGCCGCTCTCGACATTATGCCAATACCCTTTTCTGAGAAGAAACGAGTCGAACAATCACGATTTGCCAAACTTGTGAGTGCACCGTCAACCAACAACATCGCTATTCACATCAACATGCGAACGGGCAACAAGCGCCTTCTTGACAAAGATGTTCGTGTCGCTCTCAACAAGGCAATAGACCAACGCCGCTTACTTGAAAAGAACTACGCAGGCGAAGGTCAGATAAGCCCAACACTCGCTGCGCCTCTCTATCCTGGTGTAGACAAAGTGGTGAAAAACCTCAAAGCCTATTCTGAAGTGCAAAACCCCAAATCCATTCGTGACGAGCTCAAGAAAACTTTAGATGGACTTGAACTCAACGTATATACGCAAGACCGTTTTATGTACATCTGGAAAGGTATCGACCGTGACTTACGCAAAGTTGGCGTAAAACTCAATTTCACCATCACATCTAGTGAGAAAGATGTCTTTGGTCAGTTGCTTACTACTAACGCTAAAAAGAACACTGAAGATTGGGATCTCCTCGTTTGGGGTAATGACGATTGGTATTACAACCACCCCTGGTCGGCATTTTTTGTCTATCGCACACACAATGCGTGGAGCACCATCTTCCCAGACAGCACTTTGGATGGATACATCGAAAAGATGTTCCGCGAATCGGCGGGAACACCTGAGTTTGATGACGTCTCTGACAAAATCATGCGTCATGCATATAACAACGGGTACATGTTGTTTGTCCCAACGCCAAACAAGGTGTTAGCCGTCAATAGAAACGTGAATTACTCACCATTTAGAATGGCCAACATGCCACTGTGGGAAATCGAAGTCACGCCTTCACATTGGTCAGTCAAATAGTTTTTCGGTGAGTCACTGAACACAATGAAACGAAAAGCGAGAGTATGCTGACATCGCACTCGCTGGTAAAAAAAAGGGTCTCGAATGTTTGCAAAGCTAAAAGTAAAGCTACTTCTTATCTTCTTGTTCACTGGCGTATTACCCATTCTTGTTGTTGGGTATTTGGCACTTACAACATCAAGTGCTGCGTTACAAGATCAAGCGTTTGCACAGCTTGTCAGTATGCGAGAAGTTAAAAAGGATCAAATCGAGTCCTATTTTAGTCGTGCTCGCAAAGACACGATGATCCTTTCCGGCAGTGAAGACACCAAGCAAATTCAAAAATTGCTTCAATTCTACGCTGCAGATGAAGATGTCGAACGTGATGATCCCTTTCCTACTGACACATATGAATACGAAGAAATCTGGAGCGTCAACGGAAAAACCCTCAGTGATTATGTCAATGTCTACGGCTATACCGACGTTTTCATTATCCAAGCCGACACTGGTCACGTGGTTTACACCGCACAAAAAAGATCCGACCTTGGCGCGAATCTCATTTCAGGGCCGTTAAAGAACAGTCCCCTCGCCACCTTGTTTCGAAATGTCGTTTCCAGTAACGACATTAGTGTTCAAGATTATCAGCGGTATGCTCCTCACGACAACAAACCTGCCGCACTCATTGGCGCTCCAATCACTGATTTAGGCGGCAACACTCTCGCGGTAGCCGTATTGCAGCTTTCTGTCGCAGAAATTAACGATATCATGTTGCAGCGCACAGGCATGGGGGAAACCGGTGAGACTTATCTTGTAGGATCTGACTTTTTGATGCGATCAGATTCGTTCTTGTCCGATATCAGTCATTCCGTTAATGCTTCATTTGCCACACCTGAAGAAGGAAGCATCAAAACCATCGCCACCTTAAAAGCTATCGCAGGTGAAACAGGTTTTGACATCATCAATGACTATCGGGGTATCTCTGTTTTAACTGCATACACGCCTCTTGAATTTGGCGACAAAAAATGGGCACTTGTAGCCGAAATTGACGAATCAGAAGCCTTTAGCCAAGTCAGCACCATGAAATGGATGATTGGTATTGCGCTGCTGTCCGGTGTAATGATCATCACGTTGATTGCACTTGTGGTGACGAGGTCGCTCACTCACCCTGTGTTGAAACTAACTGAAAACTTGGAAGCCGTTGCGCTAACTGGAGACTTCTCAGCACGAGTAGTGGTGAGAACCAAAGACGAACTGGGCCAATCTGCTGATGCATTCAACACGCTGATGGATAGTATGCAAGCAGCAATTGGTGACATAAAAAAAGTGATGGAGGGCTTAGCAGAAGGCGATTTCAGTCATCGTATTGAAACTGATCTTCGTGGCGATCTCTTATCGATCAAGCAGGCAACCAACACTTCCCTAGAAAATGTAGAAGCTTCTGAACGAATAAAAGCAAACCTCGAGCATGATGCGAAAATTCAAGCGGAGGAGAATGCTCGTGTTCGTCAGGCGCTGGACAACGTTTCTACCAACACTATGATTGCAGACAGAAATTTCGACATCATTTACCTCAATAGTGCGTCTCAGGCATTGCTGAGAGAAGCAAGAGATGATTTTGCTCAGGTGATCCCGCACTTTAATCCCGATGACATCCTCGGGCAGAACATTGATTTCTTTCATAAGAATCCTGCGCATCAGCGACAATTACTCGAACATATTGATGACACACATGAAATGCAAATGCCCGTTGGTAATCGCATTATGGCCATTGCTGTCAATGCGATTATTGACGAACACAATGAAAGAATTGGTACCGTTATAGAGTGGACAGACCGCACCGCTGAAGTCGCCATAGAGCGTGAAATTGATCAGATGGTAGAGGCCGCGACACGCGGAGACTTCTCTAAACAACTTTCTCTCGATGACAAGAAAGGGTTCTTGTACAAACTCGCACAAGGCTTGAACTCTCTGACCAACAATACCGACGCCGCACTCGAAGACGTGCAGCGCATTTTAAGTGCAATGGCCAAAGGCGACCTCACACAACGAATTGAAAAAAGCTACAACGGTCGCTTTGCCCAACTGAAAGCCGACACCAATGCCAGCATTGATAGGCTGACTCAAGTCATTGACAATATCCGCCTCGCATCAGAAACCATTTCCAACTCTTCCAATGAAATCGCATCAGGTAATCGAGATTTAAGTCAACGCACCGAAGAGCAGGCAACATCGCTACAAGAGACTGCAGCAAGCATGGAAAGCATGACCGATACGGTTAAACAAAGCGCAGACAATGCCAAAGTCGCCAACAAATTGAGTGAAGACGCGCGACTAAAAGCTCGTGAAGGAGGAAATGTGGTGATGAGAACCATCACCGCCATGGATCAAATCAGCGGAGCCAGTAATAAGATTTCCGACATTATTGGTGTCATTGATGAAATCGCCTTCCAAACAAACTTGCTGGCGCTTAATGCAGCCGTAGAGGCAGCACGTGCAGGTGAACAAGGCCGTGGGTTTGCTGTTGTGGCAGGCGAAGTACGAAACCTCGCACAGCGTTCGGCAGAGGCCGCCAAACAAATCAAAGAGCTGATCCGCGATACGAACAAAAAAGTAGAAGATGGTGCGGAGTTGGTCGCTGAATCCGGCGAGACACTGCAAGAAATTGTCAATATGGTTGAAGAGGTCAGCAACAAAATGTCTGACATCAGTGAAGCGGCACAAGGTCAAAGCTCCGGCATTGAACAAGTGAATATCGCCGTCAATCGTATGGACACCATGACTCAACAAAACGCAGCACTTGTGGAAGAAGCCACAACGGCGGGTGAAAGCATGCTCTCTCAGGCGCAAGACATGAGCGCCATGATGGAATTTTTTACCGTTTCTGGCAGAAATGATGCTATTAAAACGCCGAACTTAAAAACAATGCGTAGCGTTAAACCTCCACAGAAAAAATTCGCTAGAACGCAGAAAAACGAAGAAGATGATGAAATTGAGTGGGGAGAGTTCTAATCTTCTTGTCTCAATCAATCAGGGAGCATTCGCTCCCTTTTTTCTCGAGCCGAGGAACCCATTAGAAAAGAAAACTACGCGATTGCATGCGTTAGCGCGAACTGCTTACGTTTCTGTCTATAAATATCGTTCCACATCACAGGCAAAACAATCGATGCAAGCACAATATTAGAGATAGGCATCGCTAACCACACGCCTTCAACTCCGTAAAATTTTGGCAATACATACAGGAACGGAAACTGGACCAGCATATTGGCGACAGATATACCCAGTGCTTTTCCGCCCTTGCCCACCGATAGAAAATACATTGATGCGAGAATGATCAGCCCATCAAGATACATAGCAGACAGGTGTAAACGAATACCCAGTGTTGCTTGTTGTAAGAGCGCCTCATTGCCACTGCTAAACATGCCAATAACAACGTCCGGAAATACATTCAACACCGCTAACCAAGCCAATCCTGCGACAAGTGACACCAATGAGGCTAGCTTTGCCACATTAGCTATCTTGGCGTACGACTTTTCCCCATGATAAAAGCTCACTTGCGGCTGCATACCCTCAGCGATACCTTCTGCTACCACGTAGTACAGTGTCATCAAATAACCCACAACGGCGAAAGCGGCGACACTCACTGGTGTTCCATATTCGGCAAATAAACGGTTGTGAAAACCAACAAGCACACCGTAATACATAAACATGACAAGCGACGAACACCCAAGGACCAAGCTCTGTTTTGCGTCAGCAAAACTAAGCTTTACCTTGTGACGAAATACCCCAAGAAACGAACGGGATGAACACAGATAAGCCAGGCCTATGACAACGCTGACTAATTGTGCCAACACTGTTGCAAATGCAGCGCCTTTCAGACCCCACGACATCACACCGATAAACAGGTAATCGAGAACGATATTGGTCAATGCGCCGACGACCATCATGGACGTTGCCACAAAAGGACTGTCGTCATTTCGTATCAAAAAAGGCAATGCACCGGCAACAACCGTTGCCAATGCGCCTAACTCAAACACCATCAGATAATCGGATGCATAACCATGTGCCAACCCCGAGGCCCCTTGTAAACCAATCAGTGAAGCACTGAAGCAATACAAATAAACCGATGCGACAATTGCCAGCCCCAACGCTAATACAAGCCCTGTCGCCATGGCGCTTCTCGCTTTGTGTAGGTTACCTTCACCACGGTAGATGGAGACTAAACTGCCAGCCCCCATGCCTACCATTAACCCCAAACCACCGACAACGGCAATCACTGGCCAAGCAATGTTGATGGCTGCTAACCCTTCTGCGCCAATGTAGTGCCCAACAAAAATACCGTCCACTAATTGATAGAGTCCGTTGACGATCATTGCAGCAATAGCAGGGATGGTGAAACGCCAAAACGTTTTGGTGATGGAATCACTCTGTTTTAAATCGGTGGTATGCATAAACAGTGAACTTAAAAAAGGAAAGAGACGGGTACGAGTTTGACGTTGTTTTGATATAGATAAAAGTTACAATCAATCCTCAAAGCGGATACATAGGTGACATCATGCAGTGGACACTCGAACAACTCAAAGCCTTTACAGAAGCAGCCGAGGCTGGGTCATTTTCTGCTGCAGCACGCAAGCTCGGCAAAGCGCAATCTCGCGTTAGCACTGCCATTGCAAACTTAGAAGTCGACCTAGGGTTTGATTTATTTGATCGCAGTGCCAAACTACCGGTGTTGACCAATGCGGGGAAAGAAATGCTCGTTGACGCCAAGGCTATCTTGCAGCAGTGCCAACGCATGAACTCACGCGCGATGGCGGTCACTAAAGGTGAGCCTGTCGCATTCACGGTCGCCATGGATGAAGCCGTTCCTATCCAAACTTTTGAAACTTTGTTTGAAATGATGGCCGATAGTTTTCCGGAGCTAAAGCTCACTATTTTGAATGGGTCTCAGGATGATATCGCGACATGGGTTAACGAAGGCCGAGCAGACATCGGGTTTATCTTTCGCGTCAAACCTTTGTCTGAGTCACTCGATTGGTACGACATCACCACGGTAAAACAAGTATTGATTGCTTCGCCTCAGCACCCTCTTTCGGCAATTGATCACCCGCACGAAGATGACTTAGTTAAACATCGCCAGCTCGCAATTCGAGACCGTTTAGGTTCTTCGCAAGAACAGCCTCTTTCTCCTCGCTATTGGCATGTTGACAGCTACTACTATATTTCAGGACTGGTTAATCGGAACCTTGGCTGGGCTTTTGTGCCGGAACATATCATTAACCATGATTGGATGGAGGGCTCCGTCAAAACGCTCTCAACTGCCGAACTTTCGAGCCCACCACTGCTCACACTAAGTGCCATCAAGAAGAAAACACGCGGTTGGGACAAGGTGATGTTATGGATCGACAACACCTTAAATACTCTGTTTCCGACTCAGGTGTAACGAGAACCCTAAGCTGCTGTGGTCTACTATAAAATGATGATTTCAAACCATGAGGTGATCGATGTTTTGCCGCCATGCTCGAAAGCCTCACACGCCAAAGAATACAATCAATTTCAACCTTGTAGACGTTATCGCTTTCGTATTTGCTATGCTGCTAAGCGGTTGCTCCTCCGGCATCGATAGCAGTGGTTTTGGTCCGTTTCAGCGCTCTTTAAATTCAACGACCCACGGTTATCAGATCACGCCCGATCTCACCGGTAGTGCGCCAACTGAATTAATAGAAATATTCGACGTTCGCCCCGGTGATTGTTCTTTAAACGATGGTTGGAATGATTGTAAAAAAGATCGAGAACGAAGTGAGTTATCGGAGATAAACAAATCAACCCACGTAAACAGTGAATACTGGTACGGCTGGTCTATCTACTTCCCCGACGACTATGTGAATGTTTTCCCAACGAAAGCGTCACTTGGGCAGTTTCACCAAAAGGGCTCGCACCCCGTTTGGATGTTTCAAAATAGTGCTGGCGGCTATCACCTTGATAATCAAGTCTTAGGGCAGACAACCGAGTATTACGCACTTATTGATGACAAAGACCTTCGCGGCCGTTGGCATCACATTGAAGTGAACGTTCGGTGGGCAACCGATCCATCCGGTTTTTTCGATGTATGGGTGAACGGCGAGCAAAAAGTGGGCTATCAAGGACAGACGATGGATGCATCGATCGTGTACTTTAAATATGGCCTTTATCGTTCTTTCCTTTCTCGTTATAAAACCGCGAATAATGCTAATGAAGTTCCCGCCCAAACGGTTTACTTTTCTAATGTTAAACGCAGTCAATCTCGACGTGGCCTTATCCCTGATGGCGATTAACATTTAACTGAATACCCTTCTACAAAAAACCGCCCTAATATTGGGCGCCTTCAAGTAGCGTTTTGTGAACGTTTTAATCGCTTTGCCTATTCGTCGTAAGCTTCTATCGACACACCCTCAAGCAAATACCCTGCTTGAGCGAGATCATGTGACACAGTTTCCGTTTTCAACGTCCCAATCACATACACCACATCCCAAAGCTCGTGGACTGGCGCACCTTTATCAAATTTCACATACACAATTTGGTTAGGGGGCGGGGGCGGTACGTGAATACACGCGCCAAAAAATGGCACCAATAAAAATTCCGTCACTGTGTTGGCATCACCTTCCAGCGGGATAACAAAACCGGGGATTTTCACCTGGCTGTTATTCAACTCAGAACGAATACTTCCCACTAAGTTTTGCTGAGGATCATCACTTTCGTGATTGACCATTGGCATGCCTCTGTCATTGAATTGATTGCGTTCTGACTCTGGGATCAGGTCAATCCAATCCAACGTCAATGTCTCATTTGCTTGAACGAACAATGGCAAACAAGTCGCCATTAATAGAAGCCATTTTTTCATCATGTTATATCCGTATGGTCATGCCATCTGATAGTGATTGGCGATACGCGCGCAACGCAGGCAACACGCCCACCAATAGTCCTGCCACAAGCACAATGCCCATTAGCATCCATTCGCGGCTATTTAATAATGTCGCTGAAAGTTGTAAGCCGTATTGGCTTAACACAAACGGGGCGGCAATGGTGATGACTGCAAACACAGAAGCAATCCCGAGCATGATGCCAAGCAAAGTTAAACACACCGCTTCGCTGATCAACAGTGCAAAGATATGTGCTGGCCTTGCACCCATGGCGCGCAAAATCGCCATCTCTCGTCGTCGCTCATTCAAGCTTGTCAGTAGGCTAGAAAGCATTCCCAGCAAGCCTGCAACCACCACAAATCCTGACACCACCAACAAGGCTTGTTCAGCCACGGACATCAGCCCCCACAATTCATGCAGTGCAATGCCAGGCATGATAGCGGTCAGCGGCTCTCGCTTATATTCGTTAATGGTGCGTAGCAAGGCAAAGGTTTGAATTTTACTTTTCAATCCTACTAAGAGCGCCGTAATTTGTTCAGGTTGTAGCTTATCAGGGTCAATGCCTTCCGCGCTAACACCTACCCCCATTCGAGCACCACTTTCCCAACCGATGTGAATCGCTTCAATCGCAGGTAGAGAGACATGTACGCTCCGGTCTACGGGCGTGCCTGTCGGTGCCAGAATACCAGTGATGGTAAAAGGCAGATTATCGTGACGACTGAACTTTCTGTCCGCCAGTCCATGCGCAATGACGATGTCATCACCCAGTTTATACTCGAGTTTTTCCGCGACTTCAGCGCCAATCACGGTATCAAACAGGCCATTAAATGGCAGCCCTTGAGTAAACGTGAGTGGCTGTTTATTCCCGTATTTGTAATGCGTGAAGTAGTCTCCCGTTGTACCTACCACACGGAAACCTCGATGAGAGTCGCCCAGGGAAATGGGGATAGACCATGCCACCGACGGATGACGCTGAATTTCTTCAACGCTGTCCCAACCAATGTTATTGGTAGCATTGCCAATACGAAACACCGAATAAAGCAGTAAGTTCACTTGCCCAGATCGCGCACCAACAATCAAATCTGTGCCAGAAATAGTGTTGGCAAAACTTTCTTTCGCTTGAGTACGAACACGCTCCACACCTAGCAGTAACGCCACAGAGATTGCCACAGTCAGAATCGTGAGAAAAGCCGTCGCTTTTCGGTTAGTTAAGCTTTGAATCGCCAATCGGAATATGGCCATTTACACCACCACCTTATTCGATACACTGCGGTTGATCTCGGACAGTGACACCGCTCGGTCGAAATGCGTTTCCAGCGTATGATCATGACTGACAAACAGCAGGCTAGTTTCCGCATGGTCGCATTCTTTCATTAATAGCGAGATAAACGCGTTACGACTATCTACATCCAGTGCAGAAGTGGGTTCATCAGCAAGCAACAATGCTGGTCGGCCAATCAGTGCGCGAGCTGCGGCAACGCGTTGCTGCTGACCAATGCTTAGTTCGGTCACGGGCTTATTCAAACACGCATCCGGCAGGGCCAGTGCGCTCAATAGACGAGTGGCTTCTTGGTTCAAATCACCGTTCACACGCTGTTTTCGCATCGACGAAAATCGACACGGTAGCGTGACATTATCTAAAACAGACAGATACGGCAAAAGGTTGAACTGCTGAAAAATGTACCCCAAATGATCGGCGCGAAATACATCGCGCTTAGCACCTTTCAACAGCGAAATGTCGATATCCTGAATGTACAACGAGCCTGATTGCGCGACATTAATGCCTGCAACCAAACCCAGCAGTGTAGATTTACCGCAACCACTTGCGCCTTTGAGAAACACTTTCTCATTGGCACCGACTTCAAAATGCGGGATATCAATCTGCCACTCAGACTGTCCTGGCCATCGAAAGAAAAGATCTTTTATTAATAACATGATGATACTTAAGGCCTCAGTGATGAGGCCTTCCTGTACTAGAAACGAATGGTTCTTGACGTTGGCGTAAGCTCGCCGGCAGAGACACCTTTATCAGTGATCGCTTGGACACTGATTTTTTCTGTCTGACCAAATGTATCAAACCAGCGCGAAGTGACAGATTGAAGTTCAGTAGGATTTGAACAATGGAAGGTGTATTGGGCAGAAAACTCACCGTGTGACTCAGTGTCTTTTTGATGGTGCTCGCTATGGTCATCATGCTTATCGTGAGCATCATGGCTGTCATGCTTATCGTGAGCATCATGACCGTCATGCTTATCGTGAGCATCATGACCGTCATGCTTATCGTGAGCATCATGGTCGTCATGCTTATCGTGAGCATCATGGTC
>NZ_JBGONO010000003.1:31782-225832 GCF_041439165.1 Enterovibrio sp. FF113
GCGTCATGCTTATCGTGAGCATCATGGTCGTCATGCTTATCGTGAGCATCATGGTCATGATCAGAATGATCGTCTGATTCATCTAACGTCTGAGTGACCGATTGCTCAACCAGTTCACAATTAGCAGATGCATTAAGTTCTATCAAAGTATCTGCTTTAGCCAGCGACTTCAGCGCTTGTTCAATGGCGGCTTTTTGCTCTTCATTCTGAGGCGCATATTCAAAACCAACCATGTCACTGCCCGGCGCCGTAATTTCAACGAGAAGCTCTTCGCCATCCTGCGCAATATGCCATTCAACCAAACCATGTTGATGGGCACTATGCTGGGTAAAATCGTTACTTTCCGCAACCGAAAATGTCGCCATACCCAATGCTATCGCGCTGAGCGTAAATCGAGTTGTATTACGCATGTTCTCTCCAAATTGAATTGATTAAATATCGTGTTAAGTTGGAGAGAAGAGTGGTGGAGCACGTGCTTTAGGTTCAAGCAATGATGTTTGAGGAGATTGGGATACATAGCCTGAAGGCATATAACCGCTGACCAACGGCGCAGAAGGGATAGCATCATTTGAAGCTATCGCGGGTGCACCCATGGCACACAGAGCGCAATGATGATCAGTATTTAAAGAATGTTGATGAGATGCCTTGTGTTCCGCAACCGCTAAACCTTGCCAGCCTATAAGGACTGCAAGCAATAAAGGAAGTAACAATTGGCGAAACGCTAGTGTCATGATCCGTCAGGCACGTTTGTATGTAATGTTATAATATAACATACTCTTGTGTTTAAACTAACAGCGAAGGGCTATTTCGTGATGGCATAAAAAAGGCCAGACCTGAGCCTGACCGATCACATTAAACTGCGATTAAGATTCTGATTTATCAGCAATCTTCTTCAAATTTTCGTGGATTTTGAACAGTACGATCAAAAGTTCACACCAAATGCGCGATGCTACGGCACCACCCACGATAATAGCCAAACCAGAGAAGAAGCTTCCTGCTGTCATTCCGTTGTATCCAGAAAACATTGCGGTTACTCCAGAAACAACTGATGCCAGCAATAGCAACCAATAAACGACAGTGATAATTTTTGGTGTAAGCATTGAATCAAAAAAGAATACGTCTTTCACTCTAACTTCCTACATCTAAATAATAATGGAATTACTCGTACTGTATCAATCCGGTTGATATCTATGAATTTATCAACCTTGAAACAGCAGCGATGATATCCAAATTAATAGATCTAACAACAGATAAATTGGGCATTTAAATTTAATGCGATTGGATTCACGAAGGCTACGCGTCTAAACATCAGAGCATTGAAGGGAAAAAATTGGCGATCGGTGCGCATCAACTGCAGAAGCACGTTTAGTCAAAGCGGATAAGGCAGCATCATTCGTCGGAGGACGCAGACTTGCGACAAATCCCGTAGCGATATTCAAAACGCAAAAAAACCCGCCATACGGCAGGTTTCTTTAATTTGGCTCCCCCTGCAAGACTTGAACTTGCGACATACGGATTAACAGTCCGCCGTTCTACCAACTGAACTAAGGGGGAATTGAGTGTTCCTGAGAACGAGGTTGATAGTAGGAAAAGCACGGAAGCCTTGCAAGCACTAATTTGCATTCCCATGCTTTTTTTGGTTCAAATGGCTAATTGATAACCTATTCTCTAAAAATCATGCTGCATTCTTTTGCTATTACTCATTGTCCCGCGAGTATTTGTTCCATCACCCATGTGGTATTTCTGCCACTTTCAGCCAAACTTGGGTGAGTTTTTTCACCTTTAAGGTGCTTAACCATGTTTTCAACATGAAAATACTGCACAGGATCAGGATTCTCGATCGAAGACGTAGCCTGTTCAGTGCCTTCTAGCACAAAAGGTTCATCACCAAATACCGAACACAGAATTCGCCCTTCACTGCCAATAATCTCAACCCTGTCTTCTCGTATGGCAGCACCAAAGTTCCAATAGCCAGAACCGAGTACACCATTTTCGAAAGCGAACGAAGCAGATACCGCATCTTCAGCGGCATAGTAACCTTGCTGATTAGCAGCAATACCACGCGCAGTTGTGATGTCACCAAACCATTGTTGAAAAAGATTCAAACCATGGCTGGCCAAATCCACAAAGTAGCCCCCACCCGCCTGGTCCGGATTAACCCGCCAGTTTTCAAGCCCTGCAACGTCATCAGGGTTTGGGGCACGATGATACGTCCAATGAATATGACGTACAGCACCGATTTTTCCTTGGTCAATCCATTCTCTCACGGCCTGAAACCGAGGAAGGGAACGACGGTAATACGCCACGAACAAGGGGACATTGGCCTGCTTAAATGCGTCAATCATGTCATCACATTCCGCTGTGGTTAATGCCATCGGCTTTTCAACCACACACGGTTTTCCCGCTTTCGCAGCCATCAACGCATATTCACGGTGACTGTCCGGAGGGGTCGCGACATAAATCGCATCTATGTTGGGGTCGTTAATCAACGCGGAGGCATCTGTGGTATAGGCAGGGATACCATGCTTGGCACAGTAAGCTTTAGCCCTCTCTTCGCGACGAGCCATCACCATGTTCAGCGACGATCCTTCGACTTGCCAGAATGCAGGCCCACTTTTGCGCTCAGTGACACTACCGCAACCGATCATGCCCCAACGAATTGTCTTTTGTTCCATCATTTCATCCATTTTTTACAGTTGTCGGTCAGTTAGCGTGCTGATTTTCGACCGTTTATTGCGTTGATACTGTGTATTGTAAGCATATTGATACAGGGATTAACAACACGTCTCGCGCTACAAACTGCTCAATACATTCCATTGTTGTATGATCCCCGCTCATTTTTCACCACTCGAAAGCGCGGAACGCTTTAGCAAAACGATGTGACTCTTATCACGGAATGATGGTCAGGTGACAACTAACCCATTTCAAATTATAGGAGGTTGCGGATGCAGTTTCGTCATACACAAACAGCCACCATCTTTTATGCCATTGGCCAATTCTTTTTGTTTGCGCTGCTGGTTACCATCCCCGTTATTATCATAAAACTTGATCTCCACGTACTCAAAAATGGCTTATCTGAACAGTCGCTGACTGAATATGGCGAGCAATTTCTGCTGGCAGCGACCCTTTTATGCTACGTGATTATTGCAAAGAGGAATCCTTCATTTCGTCGTTTTGGTGCGCTAGTCATTGGCTTTTTCATGTGTATGTTAATCCGAGAACTCGACAAATTTTTCGACGATTGGATGTGGCATGGTTTCTGGGTTTATCCTGCCTCACTGACTGCGGCAAGCGCCATGTTATATGCCCTGCACAACAGAGCTGAAACCTTAAAAAGTTTCAGTGAATTTGTCAGCCATCGTTACTTCCCGCTGCTCAGTCTCGGACTTGCCCTTTTATTGGTGTTCTCCCGTCTGTTTGGCATGAGTTCCCTGTGGCACGACGCGCTCGGTGATGGCTTCGTCCGCGCAGCCAAAAACGTCGCAGAAGAAGGTACCGAGCTCATGGCCTATATCACCATCTTCTACGCCTCACTGCGTTACACAATGGCAATGCGCCCCGTGGATGCCACAGACACTCAGCAAGAAGAAGCCGCCGAACTTTGTAAGCAGTCACGCGTATAAGAATATCCTCTTAGAGCCACATCTTGACTGATGTGGCTCGATACTCTTCAAACCACTTCTCTTTCCATTCTCTTGAATCCCAATTTTGCAACGCCCTTCAACACGCTCCACTTCGTAAACTGCATGGATATGTAGTGCGATTGCCCCTTGTGTACAAAGGAACGAAGTATGAAGTGGTTACTTCCGTTATTCATTGCCACCAGCACCGTGAGTTGCTCTGACGAGATAGATCAGCCGCTCGCTGATTGTCCCACCCTACGAAACTACTCCGAAGCGTTTCTCAACAGCGATTTCTATGAAGGCTGGCGGCATTTACAGCGCGGTTCATACCCTAGAGAGCATTGTCAGGCCGCTACACCTTACTTTCTCGAAGGGGTAGAAAACGATGCGGTGTTTGAGCTTTCTACTTTGTATCTTGATTTTTGTAGCGAAACGCCCAATGTCGATGCCCTCAATCACAGCAGCATTTATCACAGTAAGCGCCTCACTAACGGCATCGACTATGACGAATTCAAGTGGGTATTAGACTTGGCTTTGTGCAATAGCCCCGTTGAGCAATATGCATTAGGAAAAATGCTACACGATGGTTTTGTCACCGATCAGGATACAGAGAAAGGGATCTACTTCTTAAGTTTGGCCGCACATCAAGACCATATTCAGGCACAAGTTGCGCTTGCGAACGCGTTAGTGGGGATTGATGAACACGACATTGCCGCACGGTGGCTGGAGAAAGCACGCAGCCATGGCGGTCAAACCTTTGCGGGTTTGAATCTCTCGCCAAACACCACGAAGTAATGTCTTTGCATGAATTTACACAACGGAAGCTACAAATTACTCACTTGGACACGTAAAGTAAGGGCATTAACGTTGGAATACTGAGAAACACATGTCGATGCCATTGCCCCTATTTCTTGCGGGCCCGATATTAAGAAGAACAACCAAAACAGAAATCTGCGTCTGGGCGGTGACATCTTCTCCGTTGAATGCGGACTTCTTACTGTATGAAAAAGACAGTGACAATCCATTTTTTCGCGCCTCCTTCAAATCCCAAAAGCAGATTCAGTTAGGCACTCAGTGTTTTGTCGTATTTGCACATTTTTCCAATGCGCAGCTTTCCCAACATTCATCTCACCGAGATGAGACCGCAGACAAGAACATTGGCTACTTCGAAACAGATACGCCATTAGCGTACGACATACTGTCACAAGAGCATTCTTTACTCACCGACATTGACGGCTTGTTGTATGACGGCGAAAAGCGCCCGAGCTTTATCATCTCATCACGCGCAGAAAACCTTGCACACGGCTCATGTCGTCACCCACATCACCATTGTGATGACGCCCTAGTGGCATTAGACACAAAATATGATGCGCTCGCCATCGATGAGCGTGCAGACATGTTGATCATGGGTGGCGATCAGATTTACGCCGATGACGTTTGCGGCCCCATGATGTTCGCTATTCGCCAAGCCATTACCAGACTTGGACTTTACGATCAGGAAATCGACGACGAAACAATCACCCATTGCAGCCAACTCGCATTAAATCTAACGCCGCTATATGGTCGAAGCGACACACTGCCCAAAACCACCATCAATCATGGTTTGATGAAGCGACTACTGAAAGCAGGCCCAGAACCAATATTCAGTTCACGCACCACCGACAACCACTTGATAAGCTTTAACGAGTTTATCGCCATGTATCTGTTGGTGTGGTCACCATCTCTGTGGGCAACCATTCCATTGCCTGAAGCAAACGCAATAGCAGGCTTGTCTGATGAAAATAAGGCACGTTGGACATCAGAGAAAAACGAGCTGACTCACTTCTGTGCCGGACTCAAACAAGTCAGACGATTGTTTGCTCATATACCCACTTACATGATTTTTGATGATCACGACATCACCGATGATTTCAATCTCACCGTCGGATGGGAGCGCGCAGTTTATGACTCGCCCTTTGCACAAAGTATTATTACCAACGGCATGCTGGGCTATTTCTTCTGTCAGGGATGGGGCAACGACCCAGATGCCTTTGATGACAATTTCTGGCGAACCATCACACGGTTTGTGGCAGAGCCAACGCCAAGTACCCTCAATGACGCTACGCAGCTGATTCACCATTTTGAGCGTTGGCACTATACGCTGCCCACCACGCCAAAGGTTGTGGTGATTGATACGCGAACACGCCGATGGCGCTCAGAGTCAAGCAACAATAAACCGTCAGGATTGATGGATTGGGAGTCCCTCATGGATTTCCAGCAAGATGTTATCAATGCTAATGCCGTTGTCGTGGTCTCACCCGCGCCGATGTTTGGTGTTAAGTTCATTGAAACCTTACAACGCATTGTCACGATGTGCGGTCAGCCGTTAGCGACTGATTCTGAAAACTGGATGGCGCATCCGGGTTCGGCCAATGCACTGTTAAATATTTTTAAACACCCTAAAACACCCAAGAACTTCGTGATCCTCTCTGGGGATGTTCACTATTCGTTCGCGTATGATATTCGTCTGCGATTTCGAAAAGGCAGTCCGAGAATTTGGCAAATCACCTGTAGTGGGTTTCGTAATACGTTCCCAGAACCTTATCTCTCAATTTTCGAATGGTTCGACAGAAAACTTTTCTGGCCGGGGTCACCGCTCAACGTTTTTACACGCCGCAAGCGCATGCGAATAGAACGACGACGCCCAGACAATGGCTGCTCACGGTATTTAGTCAACAAAAGTGCCGTTGGCGAAGTCTTACTGAATCCTAATGGCTCTCCCGCAAAAATAGGCCTATTGACGGGAACGGGCGAGCAAGTCGCATTTACACCATGCGAAGAGATGCCGAGTAAAACTTATGTTTCTACCTCTGATTCCGTGACGCGGGATTGACTTGACGAGGAGGCTGATAAATACTCCGCCTCCTCAAAAACTCGCTAAAGGTGCGGATATGTCACGCCAACTTCAATATATTTACAAAGGCGAAACCAAGGTCATGACCTTTTCTTACCGTCAGCACCGCTCGCCTCATGAAGCTGCTGCGGAGGCCGAAGGCATTGATATCAACGATTTCCTAAAAATGGAAAGGCAACTGGAAGTGATTGCAGATGGCAAAGCGGTGAAAAACCATCGTGAGAGCTACTTCAATAAGTTAGGGTTTGGCAAGATCATACTGCTAAAGAAAGAAGCTGAGTCAATCAAAGACAAACGCTAACTATCACACCCTTCTGCACACTGGTGACGGGATAGTTATCACTACCCGTCCCACCTTCAAGACTTGCATTCATCGCCCTTCGCATCGCGCTAGAATCCCAGCGTTATTGTCCCTATTCTCTGAGCAGTGGACGTGCATACAACATTATTTGCAGTTTCTTGTCCGTCGTTCGTTCACAAGCACAATTCGCCGCCATCTCCCCCCTTATGGCAGGCCTTTGCTCATGCGTTGCGCAAAACGCTCGCACCAACTCATACAGGAGCGACTATGCAAGGTGAAAATCACGCACTCATGTTCGAATTCCCAGAGTACAAAGATAAAATTCATGAAATGAAAATGTCCAACAAAGGCTTTGGTAGCTTGGTTGATGAGTATCACCACCTAGACCACAAAATACGTGGACTAGAAATGGCAAACATACCCACTGATGATGAGAATTTCCGAGACTTGAGAATGCGCCGCGTGCAGCTCAAGGATGAAATTTACCAGCAAATCACCCAGTAGTAAGAACACAGCCTGTACTGGCTTGTTAAAGCCAAGTTAGTTCGGGCTCTTTTTACTAAAAAAACTTGGCCAGTGCGACTTCATCTCAATGAGTCGCCAATCAGTTCATCACACTCTTGCGTGCAGGAAAAATATCGCTTCCCTATCTACGCTTAACTAACACAGATTAATTAAAATTATACAAATGTCTTAAAAATGAATCAAAGTCGAATCTGTGCGTTGAGTAATCTATAGCCTCTAAATAACGAGTGACGTATAGCTATGTCGGTCAGGGAAGCTCTATCAATGCGAAAACCGTTTTTTAATCTATTTGTTCTATTACTTGTTACCCTTTTTTCCGTGTTCTCACACGCCACAGTAGAAAAGACGCAATCCTTTGAACGTACGCTCAATGGCGTTCAGTCGATCCTCTACTCGGTGCCAATAAAAGCACGCGCACTACTCAGTGAATTGGAAAAGGTAGAACTAAAAGAAAACCAACCTTTACCTTTGTTAGCGCGCTACTACCTACAGAAATCAACGGTTGATTTATTACTGAACGACCCTGAAAGTGCGATTGAAGCCGCTAATCGAGGTATCGAACTCACAGCAAGCGATCCACTTCTGCAGGCCGATCGCTATTTGATGCAATTGCGCTTAAGCCAGGCACGTATCTTAAAAGGCGAAGAAGCCTTAGTGCTGGTGCAACTCGATCAACTTTTGTCAGAGTCACAAGCCCTCAATAATCCAGAAGTCACCGCCGAAATTCTGTTGGTGAAAGGGCAAGCCTATAAAGCGCAGAATGAATATGACGTGTCGATGGCAGCATTAATGAGCTCACTCGAAGCCGCCAAAAACACAGAGAATGACCTTCTGATTGAACGTATCGCGTCCAATCTTGGTGGGATTTTGGTTCAGCTCAATGGGTTTGATAAAGCCTCAATGTTACTTGATCAGTCCTACCAATTTTTCCGTCAACGAAAAATGTCATTTAACCAATTGCTCGTTAAACTCGACATGGCTGAGCTTGCTAAAAAACAAGGCGATCACAAAAAAGCACTTCTCGAATACAAGCAAGCGCTTCAAATTGCGCAAGTGCTTGGAGACGGTTCACACCGTTTTCGCATCAACTTACAAATTGCGGATCTCTTGCTCCAGGCTGGGGATACCAAGAACATGATGCGTTATCTAAAAGCAACAGATAACCTGCGTGAACGCGAAAACATTCGCTACTACATCAGTAAATACAATTACCTCAAAGCCAACGAAAAGCTGTTAAGCAATAACTATCAAGTCGCCATTGATTTAGCTACCCCTCTGGTCGCTTCACTGACCGAACAAACGCGCCTCTATCGCTCAGAAATTGCGCTTTATCTTGTCTTGTCAAAAGCCCATTTTGGTCTTGAGGATTACAAGAACGCCTATTTAACACTGTTGGACTACCAAAACCGCTTCAATACATTTAGTGCCGATGAGCAAGTGGATAATTTAGAGCGGCAACAAATGCTCTTTAATCTGGAAAAAATCAAAGCTGAAAATCAACACCTAAGCTGGAACAACGTGCTGCAAACTCTTGAACTAAAAACCAACGATCAAAAGGTAGAGTATCTGAACGTTCTGGTCGTCGCTGGCATCGGCTCAACGGTGATTGCATCACTTATTGCACTTTGGATTAACCGACGCAGAATTCGTTGGGGCAAGATTGCTAACACCGACAGCCTGACCGGCCTGTTTAATCGCCGCTACTTTGGCACTCAGTTAGATCGCTTGCAAAAAGAGATGGCGGTGGGCGATTTTTCGGTTAGCTGCCTGCTACTCGACATCGATCACTTCAAACAGGTTAACGATAACTTCGGTCATCCTACTGGTGACAAAGTCCTTGAGGGTATTGCCGAACTGTTTAACAAAAATTTGCGACGAGACGACATCTGTGCGCGAGTGGGTGGTGAAGAATTTATGCTGTTGCTCCCAAACAGTGAAATCGAAAAAGCATCGGTGATCGCAGAAGACTTACGTCAGCGTATTAGTGAGTTGGAGTTCCATACTGAGCAAGGCGTGAATTTCAACATAACCGCCAGTTTCGGCGCGACTGAAATCGGTGAAAAGCAGTCTCTGTCTGACATTTATAGCCGAGTCGATAAACTACTGTATCGCGCGAAGCAAAATGGTCGAAACCGCGTCGAAACAACTATCAGCGATCACGACACTGTGACAGATCAGCCGTCCATGGAAACACAGCCATCCATGACAGATCGTATGCAGCGCTTTTCTCGCCGAGTTCGTAGACTGAAATTTAGATTCGCTCAACACTTTAGTTAATGTGCAACAAGCGTTAACGTGAGAGATGGAAAAGGCTTCCTATCTGCGCCTTTGCATTGCAAGGGCGCGATCGTCAAAAAGGAAACAGCTTATGCATTTTCTCATACGTCTCGCGCCTGAGACACATCGCCCCTTTTGCTATTCTCTTCATTCTTTCCGTGCAAGCCTTTGCTGATACGGTTAAGTCTGAAAAACACACCTTTAGCGTTGACACTCTCGTCAAAGATCTCAATCATCCATGGTCTTTAGTTTTTCGTCCTGATGGCAGCATGGTGGTGTCAGAGCGTAATGGCGTACTAAAGCACGTCTCAACCACCCATGAGGTGACACCAATCCAAGGGTTACCAGACAAGTTGGTCGATAAAGGTCAGGGAGGGTTGCTGGGGCTAGCGCTAGCAACCGACTTTGAGGAATCAAAAACAGTATATATCGCGTTCACGGAAAGCGGCCATCTTGGTAAATCGGGAACCAGTGTCGTTCGTGCACAGCTAAATACCCCATCTCCTTCAAGCTTGGCCCCTTCAAACTTGGTGCTTTCAAATATTACGCCGTTATTTACTCAAACGCCCAAACTTGGCGGTGGTCGTCATTTCGGCGGGCGATTATTGGTCACGGATGAATATCTCTATATCGCACTGGGCGACCGCGGAAACCAAGACAAAGCACAGCAGAACCGGTCCCATGTCGGCACACTTATTAGACTCAACCATGATGGTTCCGTGCCAATAGACAACCCATTCACGTCAGATCCCACAGCGAAGCCTGAGATATTCAGCTTTGGTCATCGCAACATCCAAGGAATGACGATAGACAACGACGGAAAAACGATTTGGACCCATGAACACGGCCCACAAGGTGGCGATGAACTCAATCCCATCGCCAAAGGCGCCAACTATGGCTGGCCTATCATCACCTACGGCGTGAACTACGGCACGGGATCAGCCATAGGAAAAGGGACGGAAGCTGATGGGATGGAGCAACCACTGCATTATTGGGCACCTTCTATCGCGCCTTCTGGTCTTGAAATGGTTTCCGGAAGTGCTTTTCCTCGCTGGGAAGGCGATCTACTTCTGGGTTCACTCAAATTTGGCTTGTTGGTCAGATTAGACATTGAAAATGGCAAAGTCGTTAGCGAAGAGCGACTTTTGGACGGAAAATTCGGACGAATTCGAGATGTCGTCGAAGGCCCAGACGGCTTTATCTACCTTTTAACCGATTCTTCAAATGGCGCTTTGCTAAGACTTCGCCCTCAATAACAATGGCGAGGCATCATGATCACATCTGTGTCGAGCCAATAAACTGTAAAGAATTATGTACAAGCATAAATTTCTAATTCTGCCCGAAATTTGGCGCATTTCTGGAAATGACTCTCCAAAAAAACCACGCAACAGAATTGGTTGCATAATATAAGTGATACGCAGCCCATCATTTAACATGTATGTATTAACTGTTGGACAGACCCTATCTGCGCCACTATATTCAGCGCATACCAACTAGAAACAAAGTCATCTTTGCTTGCTAAAAACGGCATAACCCCGCTCTGCGGGGTTTTTGTCGTTTTAAGAATGCTAAGTTTCAGAATACAAAGACAACGGGTTAATCAGGGCTATACTTTTCTCGTGTTTAAGATTAATGCGAGAAATGGAAAATGCTGACATTTAGGCGATTACTGGTTGGCATTTTTTTATTCGCATTCTTTGCCTCTACCAATATCAGCGCTGAACAAGAAAACCATTTCGTTATCGGTGTACAAGCCTTTGCTGACTACGCGCCATATTCAACGTTTAAAAACGGTGAATATCAGGGCTTTAATCGCGAGTTATTGGATGCTTTTGCCAACGAATATAGCTATGAGTTTGAGTATCGTGCACTGCCACTCAAACGTCTTTATCGCAACTTAGTGTCTGGCGAAATTGATGCAAAATACCCTGACAACCCTTCATGGACACAAGATTTAAAGCAAGGTCGAGAGGTCATATACAGCGACCCAGTGGTATCTTTTATCGACGGTGTCATCATGCTCGATGAGAACCATGACAAATCAAGAGAAGCACTAGCAACAATCGGCATGATTTCAGGTTTTACCCCATGGCCTTTCCTTCAGGACATTAAAACCAATACCGTAACAGTGTATGAAGCCAACAACATGGATGCGCTAATAAAAATGCTGTTGACCAATAGGATTGATGGGATATACACCAATGCTGCTGTGTTCCGCAACAGGATCAAGCTAGCCTTTGAATCTGCTCCTTCTATGTCTCTTAATACGAGCCTCCCCTTCCTTGCTGGTACGCGTCATATGTCTAGTGTGTCTCGACCTGATCTCGTTATTCAATTCAATCAGTTTCTTGAAAATCGCGCCTCTTTTGTCGAATCGTTAAAACAACAATACGGACTTATTAATGCTTCGTTGCTTCATAGCAACACACAAAACATCTTAGAGAAGCAGTAGCTCTATCGTCTTCAAGCGCGCAATCTGTATACCCAATCAATCTCAACATGCTTATTCAGCGAGAATTTATTTGGATATACCCCCACAAAAAAGCCCAGCTAATTGCTGGGCTATCTATTTAGATACGTGACTTTTTACAAACGTGACTTTTAGTTTTTTGCTGTTTTACTGCTCAGAACTTGATGTATCACTTCGGTCAACTCATCGTCTGGGTCACCCGATAATTCCCAAGTGAATACGCCGGCAAGACCTTGCTGCTTCGCCCATTCCGCTTTTGCTTTTACAGAACGTTTATCTTCAAAAGAAATGAAGACTTTCTTCTCTGCGTTCCACAAAAATGGTGCGTGAGACTCTTCATCATAGCCGTACTCGTAACCTTGCTCTTTGCTATAGTTGGTTCTCAAATCCCAGTACATGAAATAACCCGGCTCACCAGAACCAAAGCTTGCCCCTTTCTCTGATGCTAAATCAGCACTCGGCAGCGATCCATCAAACTCAGACCCTTCCCAACCACGCCCATAGAATGCAGCACCCAATACCAGTTTCTCTTTAGGGATCCCTACTTCTATCATTTGATTAATGAACACGTCCGCGCCCATGCCCCACCAGCTACGATCTGTCGCATGTAGATTAGTCTGATGGCCTGTTTGTGTCCCCCACCCGCCAAGAAAATCGTACGTCATGGCAAACATGTTATCCATTTTCGGCGCAACGGCTTTCCAATCAATTTGCGCGGCTTTCGGGCCGACACCCACAGCAGTAGAGAGCTCATAGGTTTTGCCAGTGTTCGCTGACAAGCCATCAAGTTCGCTGCGAAGCGCCGTCACCAATGTCGTGAATGCATCACGTTCAGAGGCTTTCGCGTCATCCGATAGTTTTGTATCAGGGTTCCAAGGAGATGTGGTTAAACCGCCACCACCTGGGTATTCCCAATCCAGGTCGATGCCGCCAAAGAAATCGTACTCGCCAATCAACGCCACCGCGGATTTTGCAAAGTACTTGATCGCTGCATCGTCCTTTGCCATCGCATGGAAAGGTTCAGACATTGTCCATCCACCAAATGAAGGCAGAATTGTCAGCTCTGGATTGTCTTTTTTCAGCTGCGCCAATTGTGCAAAATGTCCTTGGTAAGGTACATCAACACTCACCTTGCCAAAATCCACATCAAAGGCGGCCTTTTGATCAACAACAATGGCGGAAAATGGGGCTTTGCCCTCACACGCTTTTGCGACTTGCTGCTGTACCGCTTCAGATGCACTTTCATGCGGTCCACACATGCTCAAGAAAGCATAAATGACGTGCGTGAGTTTATCCGCTGGAATATCAGAAACCGTATAAGGGTTTTCTGCATTGGCATACTGCCAATCCGCAAAATAGCCACCTACAACGTGATTTTCTGCAAACGCTGGAGCCGTTAAGCACACACTCAGTGCAGCCCCTGCTATTATCTTTTTCATACCATCTCCTTGTATGAGCTATTCATTAACCAACTAATTATTAAACGATTAACGGAAAAATTAATGTTGGCTGCATTCCGAACAGAACTTTATTAACAGTTAGGCTACAAAGTTTGCGAGGGTAACCTTTTTTAGATGGAGAATAGATTTGCAGATACGCATAAACTTGCATTGCCGCGCACACTATTTTGGCAGGCAGCGAATCAAAGTGTCTAAGCTTTCCAGTAAAGCGATTCCGTTTTCGGGGTGGACAGAGTATGCTGCGGCTACATCGTTTAAAATCATGACTTTGCCTCTCATTCGCAATTTAAAGCGATTCAGCAAAGAACCGAAACAAGGACACCACCATTTTGAGCAATAAACTCATCAGTATCGATTTGTTTTTTGTGATTGAAAGGCTCTTACCGGGCAAGCGCACAGTTGAGCTATTCCGGAGTAACGCTAAACACCTGCCGATTACAACGTTGTCATTGGATCACTGCGATTCCGCATCAGCACTCCAGCTCGCCTTGTACAAATACTGCATCAACTATGCAGCCTTCTCACGAGGTAACCCTCTCGCCGACGAATATGCGATAGATGGGAAAGATGAGCAAATTCAACCTGCAACGACCATTGTTGCTGCATTTATACGTGGCGCGTATTGGTGGGTAGAGCATTACCATGAGCTTTACCGCGAAGATTGGAGTGAAGATCAGAAAACACGTTGGCTGAGAGATTTCAAATTACTCGTTCAAGCCATTATCGGCGTAGGTAACTGCACCAAAGCAGAATGGTTGATTAAAAATCACAGCGCAGTGAAGGCTCTGACCTATAACAGCCACATTACCCCTTTTATGCAACACTACGATTGACATGTATTCGCCGCAGACTCTGCGGCAAATATTTCTGCACCGTCTTTTCATCCCCCTCTCTCATCATCACTGTCGTCTAAACGTCATGTTCACGATCTACACTGTCGAGAACGCTCGTCGAGATTGAATTCACTATTGAAAAGACTCAAACGTTATCAATATGAACGTTACGCTATCCTTTGTCGTGATGCCTATCCTGCACACTTTGATCATCTTCAATATGGGTTTTCAGAACTCGGACGACGCGACATAAAAAATCGATGGGGAAAAACCATTATTCGCATACTTTGGCGAGACGACGGTGATGCCGTCGTCGTATTCAAAGGATCGCAAAGTGTATGGGATTGGCTGTTAAATTTGGTGTTTATTCCTAGTCGAGTCGACGCGCCGGAGCATGCGGGTCATGTTCACTGGGGGTTTCAATTTCTTCTGCGCCAGCCAAGTCGATCCGCCTCCCGTATTTCAAAACGAGACACTTCCACGTTAACATCCGCACAACAGGCAGACATCACTCACTCTATTGAAGAAAACCAACTTGATGGTGTGTCCGTCATAGAAAAACTCGAGTCATGTATCGCACCGCTCATTGCCCAAGGAAAACGTCTGTCATTCACTGGCCACTCATCCGGTGGCAGCATGGCAATTATCGCTGCGGAGATCTTGGAACAAAAATACCCAAACGCCATCAAACGGATCGTCACATTCGGACAACCCGCGACGGGTTACTGGAACTTCAAGCAACGCTTTCGATTAAAGTCGAAAACTTACCGAATATGCTGCGATGTCGACATGGTGACATTTTTACCAGGGCTGCCCTTTCTCTTCTGGCATGTCGGAGAGTTGCTTTGGCTTCACAATGATCGGATTTACCACAATATGCCCTCTCTTGTTCGTATCATTCGCGTTCTGACAAGTTGGCTATTGCGCCCCATCGCCTACCACTTTATGGACAAATACATTCGCCGTAAGGACTACTTTGATAAACATTAGCAATAGAGCTGACTTATCCATCCTCTCTCCTTTTTCACTCATGCTTTACTCAGCAATCCCGCCAGAAGAATGAATTTAATCTACCTAAAAATCATGAAAAATACATACGTATCATTCTCTGGAACGATATTTCACGTCATCTAGTATATGGTCTTTACATCGCTAAGGTGTCTTAGGCGCTAGCGAGTTAGAGACTCACGAACTTTTCTACCCGATATGTTTGGGCGAGAAAAGGAATGGAAGGTGAGTTAGCGAACTTAGAATGGATGACAGGTATTAAAGATGATTAAAAAAACTTTGCTTTCTACCGCAGTTCTCGCTGGAATACTCACCTCAGCACAAGCAATGGCAAACTGTGCAGGCAACGTGTATTCCATGAACGCAGGTCGCGGTCATGTCGGTTTATTACTTGATGTGCAAGAAGCCAAAGAAATGCCCGCGATGTATACCGACGCCAGTGAGCGTGAAGAATACCATTCTCGTGCGCAGTTTAGCTCCCCAAGCATGTCTTATGACCGTATCACCGATCGTCTGTACTATATCAGCGCCCCTCAGCCTACGTCCTACCATGTTCAAGGTCCTGATGCTGACGTTTCAACTGAAGAGTTCAAAAATCTAGATTTGCACGCAAAAACCGTTGCCGCATACCAACTTTCTTATATGGACCCCGCCACTGGGGAACATGTCGCGGGTCCAACCGTGAAAAAGCAAATTCTGCGCATGGCGTTTGATCCAGACAGTGGCGAGTTATTTGCTTCTGATGCACAAACCATTTTCAAAGTTGACCCTGTTACTGGCGACATCACGCAACTTGGCAATTTCGAGAATAGCCTCAAGTTTGGTGGTTTTACTAACTGGGGTGACTTTGTCTTCCAAGACGGCGAGTTGTTGTTTGTGACCAATGGTCGCACCTTTACCGTTGATACTTAAACGGGCGCACAAACACTCAAAGGCTTCCACTTCATCGATTTCGTCGCTGCGGCAACATTGGATCAAAACGGCCAAATGCTGGTTGCAGCGAAAAACCAAAACGTCTCTGGCAATGTGAACAGCAACATTCTTTATCGCATCAAGCCGTCTACTGGCGAGAAAAAGCGTGTAGGACTGTTTCCAAGTCGCATCAGTGCCATGGCAACCGTGACATCAGAAGATCACACCTGCTATGAAAAAACCGTCTTCCCAAGTGATTTAAAACCTGAAGTCACTGGCATTACGTTGGCGTCAAACTCAGTCAGTGAAGGCTCTACAGCCTATTTTACCGTTGGTTTTGACAAAGCAACAGGCGATGCCAACACCAAAGTACGTGTCGCATTGAAAAATGGCAGCGCTGTGTTAAACAGCGATTACCGCAACACGGTTACCCTGTTGTTTTCTGACAACACCACTGGGTCAGCAACTATCTCATCAACGTTGACTGAAATTGCGTTGCCACAGGGTGTGACATCCGTTCGTATTGCCGTGCCAACCGTGAATGACTCTGCGCATGAAAACAGCGAATACTTCACTCTGCAAGCATGGGTGAATGACGATAAGAGTGATGTGAATTCCGCGAATGTCACTATTGTTGATAACGACCCTGATTTGCACACGCTGCTGACTCAAGCTGCTCAAAATAGCGGCGTAGCTTGGCACGGTAGCCGTGGCGGCAACTTGTTCACTAAGGATCAATGGATCCGCGGTGTGCATGCCAATGTCAGCGGCACGATCCCTGCTGGCACAACGCTTGAATTTTACAAAACAGGTGGCCATTTGCGTAGTATTTCCATCAGCAATGGCGGCCAATACTATGAGCAACATGCCAACCATGAGCGTTATTACAATTCAGGTGACATTGCTTGGGCACGTTTGAGGGGATCTAACGGTCAATACTACAACATTAAGACTGGGCACCGCGCACAGTTGCATTGGAACAAAAATGTAGATTGTTCAAACGGCTGTTGGAGCCGGATCTACAACTAACTTGGTGAACGAATCACAGACATAAAAAAGGAGGGCAGCCGCTCCTTTTTTATGTGTATACATCAGAGCAACCAAAAAGCACGCGTATAATACTAAACAAAAGACAATGACATAATTCTAGATTTTTAATTTCAACGCTGTCTTTATTTATTAACAAATAAGCCTACTTTCATTGCTGAAAAACGTAAACTCTCTTTGACCTAATTAATCTGAATCATACTTTCTTCATCTCAATATGTGAAAGCGTTACATTAACCGTTGGACATCACTAATACTTTATTCACAAATTCTATCAAAAGGCTTATAGCGGCCTCCTTAAAAACCATTAAAACCTCATGCGTTTCATTAATGAGAAAGAAAACTGACCAATAGTCCAATAATATTCTTACACAGCTGACGTGTAACTGAATGCCGCCGCGAATGAGATAAACCCAAATCCCATAGGTAACCCGAAATATCGGGGTAGCTGAAGGCACTTCGGTGAACCGTGTTAATCATCCACTCCGACACGCACAGCAAGTGGAAGATAAGTGAGATAAATATTCGGTTCGCTAACTTAAAATGGATGACAGGTATCAATAATGATTAAAAAGACACTGCTCTCTACTGCGATTATCGCTGGAGCACTCACTTCTGTACAAGCAATGGCAAACTGTGCAGGCAACGTATATTCCATGAACGCAGGTCGCGGTCATGTCGGTTTATTACTTGATGTGCAAGAAGCCAAAGAAATGCCCGCGATGTATACCGACGCCAGTGAGCGTGAAGAATACCATTCTCGTGCGCAGTTTAGCTCCCCAAGCATGTCTTATGACCGTATCACCGATCGTCTGTACTATATCAGCGCCCCTCAGCCTACGTCCCAGCTTGTTCAAGGTCCTGATGCTGACGTTTCATCTGAAGAGTTAAAAAATCTAGATTTGCACGCTTAAACCGTTGCCGCATACCAACTTTCTTATATGGACCCCGCCACTGGGGAACATGTCGCGGGTCCAACCGTGAAAAAGCAAATTCTGCGCATGGCGTTTGATCCAGACAGTGGCGAGTTATTTGCTTCTGATGCACAAACCATTTTCAA
Source organism: Enterovibrio sp. FF113 (assembly GCF_041439165.1). Classification (NCBI taxonomy): domain Bacteria; kingdom Pseudomonadati; phylum Pseudomonadota; class Gammaproteobacteria; order Vibrionales; family Vibrionaceae; genus Enterovibrio; species Enterovibrio sp. FF113. The sequence continues at coordinate 50,192 of NZ_JBGONO010000003.1, forward strand.
AGTTGACCCTGTTACTGGCGACATCACGCAACTTGGCAATTTCGAGAATAGCCTCAAGTTTGGTGGTTTTACTAACTGGGGTGACTTTGTCTTCCAAGACGGCGAGTTGTTGTTTGTGACCAATGGTCGCACCTTTACCGTTGATACTTCAACGGGCGCACAAACACTCAAAGGCTTCCACTTCATCGATTTCGTCGCTGCGGCAACATTGGATCAAAACGGCCAAATGCTGGTTGCAGCGAAAAACCAAAACGTCTCTGGCAATGTGAACAGCAACATTCTTTATCGCATCAAGCCGTCTACTGGCGAGAAAAAACGTGTAGGACTGTTTCCAAGTCGCATCAGTGCCATGGCAACCGTGACGTCTGAAGACCATACCTGTTACGAGAAAACTGCATTCCCTAGCGATTCAAAACCAGAAGTGTCTGGCTTTGCTGCTAATGCAGGTTCAGTGACTGAAGGCTCCACAGCTTACTTCACTGCGTCATTTGATAAGGAAACAGCGAACGCAACGACACAGATTCGTTTAGCACTTAAAAATGGCAGCGCGCTTTTGAACAGCGACTACCGCAATACAGTTGAGTTACTTTATTCAGATGGCACTACAGCATCGGCGACGATTTCTTCAACTCTCACTACGGTCACCATGCCACAAGGTGTTACCTCAGTGCGCATTGGCGTGCCAACAGTGAATGATTCAACCCATGAGGACAATGAATACTTCACGATGCAGGCGTGGATCAATGACGATAAGAGTGATCTTGGCAGTGCTAACGTCACCATCGTTGATAACGATCCTGACTACTATGAAATAGTTCAGTCTATTGCTGAGGGTTCGGGTGTTGCTTGGCATGGCAGCCAAGGTCGAAACCCAGCCCTTATTCGAGGCATACATGCTTACATCAATAGCGGTTATAGCCTCCCTCCGGGCGGAATTAGACTCGAAATTATTGTGAATGGTTCAGGATCACGCTGGCATACAATCACATCCACTGGAAGATTCTATTATGGCGACAGTAACACTGAATTAAGAATGTATGATGGGCAGGTCGCATGGGGCAAACTTCACTACGGCGGCAGAACTTATAACATCCGACGCGGTACAAAAGCTCAATACGGTTCCAACCCTGGTGTAATCTGCACCAATGGTTGCTAACTAAAATACAACAAAAAAGGGGAGCGACATGTCGTTCCCCTTTTTATTTTTTCTTTGTGTATCAACGTTTGCTACGCTGCAAAAACTTATCCAATTCATTGGCAAATTTCTGGCGATCTTGTTGATTGAGTGCCGCAGGGCCCCCCATCTGTACACCACTCGAACGCATGGTATCCATGAAATCACGCATGTTAAGACGCTGACGAATGTTCTCAAGCGTATAAAGCTCACCACGTGGATTTAGCGCAAGGGCTTTTTTCTCAATCACTTCAGCAGCCAAAGGAATATCAGCGGTGATCACGAGATCTCCTGGCTCAACGCGTTTAACGATTTCGTCATCCGCGACATCAAACCCTTTTTCAACTTGAAGACTAGAAATATAACGCGAAGGAGGCGTTCTTAGCCCTTGGTTTGCAACAAGCACCACAGACGTTTGGGTTCTGTCTGCGGCTCTAAAAAGCACTTCTTTAATGACTGCTGGACATGCATCAGCATCGACCCAAATTGTTGCCATTACGTTCTTCCTCAAACATCAATTGCTGCGAACATTACCAGTCGAGCCAAAACAGCGCAATCTCTCACAGCATCACTCAGGCTTACCCGGTTTTTGCTCTGAGTAAAAAGCCGCCACATCAGCGAGATCTTGATCATTGAGTGACGAAACCTGCTGCTTCATCATCATACCCAACGCGCTGCCACGCTCCCCTTTTTGGTAGTGCTTCATTGCGTTAAACAAATACTCTGCATGCTGCCCATTGAGGTTTGGATAGTCTTGACGAAGGCTATAACCGGTTGCACCGTGACAAAATTGACAGGAGTAGGCTTTTTGCTCACCCAGTTCAGGGTTACCCTCTGGCATCACAGCAAACGCCGAATGCGTCACCAAGGCAAATGTCGCGCTGAGGTAGGTTAAATATCGTTTCATCTTAATGCCTCTCATTCAGTTCACGGTAGCATCTCGTATTACGACACAATCAACCCTGCTTCGGATCAAGCTGATAGCAGTATTGATGCGTGCTGACGCGAGAACTCACATATACGACGCCTCTCACATCTATCGAAAGTCTCTCCATCTTGCGAAAAACCCATACTTTATACTCTTTAGACGCTTTGACATATTATCTTCATTGTCATTTAACCTAAGTTTAACAATCACCACGCAAGATTTGGAGCCATAACTTAGATCATTCTCCATCCCCGTTAAACACATGAAAGGAAGTCATCGTGAGCGAATATAACCAACATAATGACCAACGTGAGTTGGACGCAGAGCCAGAGTTCAACCGTTTTATTGATGCCGCAATGAATCGTCGAAATTTCCTTCGAACCGCTGGCGCAGCAGGCTCTGTTGCATTCTTTGCCGCAAACCCTGTTGCACAAGCGGTTGCGGGTACAATGGATAAAAGCAAACTGATCGGCTTTGAAGCGATCCCCGCTTCCACCGCAGATACTGTACTTGTCCCAGAAGGATATGTGGCAGAGCCACTGATTTCTTGGGGTGATGCTTTGTTTGTTGAGTCCCCTGCTTTTAGCCAATCTAACGATTCAAAAGCACAGGAAATGCAATACGGTGACAACACCGATGGCATGACCCTATTTCCTATTACTGACACCCGCGCCGTATTGGTTGCTAATAACGAATACACCAACAACGAATACCTTTACCCGCATCAAGGCAAAAATATTTCCGCAGACGATGTACGCAAATCTCAAGCAGCTCATGCGGTATCAATCGTTGAATTAGTGAAGAAAGACGGCCAATGGCAGGTCAACCGTGAAGGTCGACTGAACCGTAAACTCACTGCCTATACGCCAATGGAAATGACCGGCCCAGCAGCGGGTAATGATTTACTGAAGACCAAAGCCGATCCAACAGGTAAGAAGATATTAGGCACGTATAACAACTGCGCTAACGGTCAAACGCCTTGGGGCACATACCTAACATGTGAAGAAAACTTCAACGGCTATTTTGCAACAGATGAAGACGTTGAATTAGGCGACACGTATAAGCGGTATGGCGTCAGCAACAAAGACTGGGGATATGACTGGTGGAAACACGACGAGCGATTCGACGTTGGCAAAAACCCCAATGAACCGCATCGTTTTGGTTGGGTCGTAGAAATCGACCCAATGGATCCTAACTCCACACCGAAGAAACGGTCTGCACTTGGCCGCTTCAAGCATGAAAATGCCGCCATGCTCATCAACGATGATGGTCATGTCGTTGTCTATCTGGGTGATGACGAGCGCGGTGAGCACCTGTACAAGTTCGTCTCGAAGAATAAGTACAAACCAGGCACACACGCCTCAAACCGTGATTTGCTGGAAGAAGGCACCCTTTACGTCTCGAAATTCGACGGCAAAGAAGGTGAGATGAAAGGCACTGGTGAATGGATAGAGCTAACGTTCGGTAAAAATGGTCTCACGCCAGAAAATGGCTTTAACAGTCAAGCCGACGTCATGATCTTTGCACGACAAGCAGCAACACAAGTGGGGGCGACAACCATGGACCGTCCTGAATGGGTTGCGGTTCACCCAGACAACAAGCATGTGTTCTGTACGCTGACCAACAACAAAAACCGTGGTGTGAAAGAAAACCAGCCGGTGAACGTAGCCAATCCACGTGAGAAAAACCCGTACGGCCATATCATCCGTTGGGAACCGAAAGGCGGCGACCATACCGCTTCTGATTTCACATGGGATATCTTTGTGATGGCAGGCAACCCAGAGGTCAATGAAGGGCTAATGGCTGGCTCTGCAAACATTAACAAAGACAATATGTTTAACAGCCCCGATGGTCTCGGATTTGATGCCAGTGGACGAATGTGGATTCTGACCGACGGTAAATATTCCAATAAGGGCAATTTTGCAGGCATGGGCAATAACCAGATGTTATGTGCGGACCCACAAACTGGCGAGATCCATCGCTTTATGACAGGTCCCATTGCATGCGAAATCACCGGCCTGACATTTTCACCTGACTACAAAACGATGTTTGTGGGCATTCAACACCCAGGTGAAAAACTGGCACCCTCACACTTCCCTGAAGGCGGTGATGCTATCCCAAGATCAACAGTAATGCGAATTACCCGTAAAGATGGTGGTGTTATTGGCGCGTAACTCATACCGCCTCCACAATAAAAACGGCGATCTTATGATCGCCGTTTTTTCTTTATTTCGCCAAAAAATATCACCGTTAAATAAAATATTTATTGATATTTTAAACAAAACAAAAATAAGTATTGTTGGTATCTCTTACTCAACGCGTTTTATATAAGAAAATTGTATCGCCCACGAGAACACGCATTGTATTTACCTATTATAAAAGGCAAAAAAACCATACCAGTGGTAGCTTTGTTTCCAGACATCCTTCCTAATTTACATCTAGAAAATTTAATGATGATTTAACGATGTCGTGTCTAATGGTGCGCATAGGCTTGTAGGATATTATATACACCATCACAAGACAAAATGAATATATAGGAATAGCCCTAAGGACAATGGAGCTGGAAATATGAGAAAAACTTTACTATCTACCATGGTATTGACTGTTAGTACTTTCGCTACATCTGCATCAGCGGTTGATTGCGATGGCAATCTCTACACCATGAACTCAGGACGTGGTGATGTTGGTATTCTCGTCAATATTGACGAAAGTCGCGCTCGTAACGTGAGCAACTACTTTTTCGAAGCCAATGAAATCGCAACCATACATTCACGCGCCCTATTCAGTGCTTCCGCAATGGCGTATGACGCCTCAAGCGATCGCATCTACTATGCGAGTACGCCAACGCCTGCTGATTTTCACATAGCAGGCACAGATAACGGCGACTATACGGCTCAAGAGTTAGAAGGCCTAAATCTTCAAGCCAGTGCATTCAAGCCGCATCGTTTGGCATATTTCGATATTGCTACACAGACTCACCACTTTGTAGGCAACACACGATTCCAAATTACTCGTATGACGTTTGACCCAACGACCGGCACACTATATGGATCGGACATTGGTCGTTTATTTACGATTAACACGAGTACCGCAGAGCAAACCTTAGCGGGCACTTTTGACATCAACATTAGATTAGGCGGTTACTCAAACTGGGGCGACTTTGTTTTCTATGGCGGCGAGTTGTTATTTGTTACCAATACCAGAACGTTTGCCATCGACACATCTGACGCATCAGCAACAGTGAAATTCTTCCACAATGTTGATTTTGTTACCGCTGCAACCTTAGATCAGAATGGTGAAATTTTGGTGGCATCACGTAACGTAAACGTTGCTGGTTCACCGAATAGTACCAACCTCTGGTCGCTAAACCCTGTGACTAATGCTAACAACTTCGGCTCTCAGGCTTATGCTGGCTTGGTGCCAATGGCGGTTGACGCAATGACGAATGTCACGTCGGAGCAAGACGCCTGCTACTCGCCACGCTTCTAAACGCATTCATATTGAGTGATGATGAATAAATATATAAGCCAACCTTAGGGTTGGCTTTATTGTGTATTAAAGTCTTCATTCTGACTCAATACAATTACTCAATCTCGTCATCCGTTGTCAACGGCAAGATAAAATGAAACACCCATGCTGGCCCAATTAACAAAAACTGAACATCTTTAAAAAAAGAAGGTTTTTTGCCTTCGATGTGGTGCCCAATAAACTGCAACACCCACAGCACAACGAACATCACGACAGAGATGATAAGAATGTTGGCGCCAATACCTTGAAGTTCCAGCAACACCATGGTGCAGAATCCTAAAAAGACAGCCATCACCACAAACGCTCTGAACGACAAAGAAAAGTAAAACCCAAGCACCATCGCCAAAATCAGAAAGTACGGAGCAATGCTATAGCCGAAAATAGAAAATGACGGTATCAGCCATAAAAGCCCTGCCACTGAAAAGAAGATACCGGGCACAGCCACTTTGTGAATCTTCTGGTTAGTAGGGTTCTGGTGACTGTCGCTGTATTCCTCAAACCATTCCTCTAACGACTTCATCATTGCTCCTTAGCGCGTTACCTGTAAGCCATAAATAGCATGGTCAACGATACGTCCATTTACGTTTTCCGCATTGCTGATCTCGCCCTCCAACCGAAAACCGAGTCGTTCACACAAACGACGACTAGGCAGGTTTTCGACTGCCGCTGCAATTTGTACTTTTTCCATTCCAAGATCTTCGAAAGCCATTTTGATCATGGCTGACACACTGCGAGAGGCAATGCCTTTTCCTTGATAGCTTTCACTTAACCAATAACCGATCTCGACCTTTTTCAATTGATGGCAGATAGTATTGAAACTGACGTTACCGACAACACGCTCTTGATAAACAATCGCACAGGTCAGCGATTTTCCATCCGCGTAATCGTGCAGCGCACCTTGGATAAAGCGTTCAAAAAACGCCTCTTCGTTTGCATGAGGTGGCCACGCTAACCAAGTAGACAGGTATGCGCGTTCTTGGCAAACAATTCGATAATAATCCTTAGCGAATGAAGGCTGAACAAGTGCGAGTGACACCTCATCATCAACCGTGAAGATAAACACGATTCACTCCTTAACATTGTTTTAAAAGCTATTTTTTGCATCTTATCAGGAAATTAACGAAAAATGTGTTGGCAAAGCCACAGCATGGTTAAGAAGCCCTCCCTCTTTGATGTAAACAATTTTCGCGAAACACTTTGTTATTTTAGAACGCCCCACATTCACTTTTCCATAATTAGCAAGGAATCTAACAAACAAGAAAATACAAATTGTTTCATAACAAAAATAAGCATCAAGTTAATTAGAAAAGAATTAATTTTCCGCCGAGAAAGCCAACCAAAAAACCAAATTAGCAACCTCTAATGATAAATAAAAACCAAGAATATTAATGCGTTAATACACCACAGGTAAAAAGTCACATGCTAGTCATTTGATTTTTCTATTGGAGCAATCGAAATATTCCCTTATATATACTCACCATTTAATACCTATAATTTCAGCATGGAGAATAAATTGGACAATTTCATCTGAAATCAAAAGTCAGGCTCAGCACGCCGCGCTCCACCTCGGCAAGTAAAATCATGCACTTAAAAGAATCTAACGTTCTGTCTTGATTTTGAAAAGCATGAAACACCATGCAAAGCCCTAGTGAAGCAAGTGCGTTCTTTAATTTATAAGTAAATATTTAACGCCTGATTTAAGCGTTAAATATTCACCTTTTAAACTTGAACAACACCAATAATCACGAAAGAGAATTCAAACCAAAACCCCAATCAAAAAACAAACATCATTCTCAACAAAAAAATATTTTAAAGCCCATGGCGAATTATACGCATTGAGTACACATGAAAAAGGAGACAACCATGTTAAAACGTACATTACTGTCCATCGCATTATCAAGCGTGTTAGTGACTGCCCCCGCACTCTCACAGAGCGAACCGAAATCTAATCAACTTTGGTGGCCAGACCAACTCAACCTTGCACCGCTTCGCGACCATAGTCAGGAATCGAATCCAATGGGTGATGGTTTCGATTACGCAGAAGCATTCGAAACGCTCGACTTGAATGCAGTCAAAAAAGACATTAGCGAAGTGCTTGTTACGTCGCAAGATTGGTGGCCCGCGGATTATGGCCACTATGGGCCCTTCTTCATTCGTATGGCATGGCACGCTGCAGGGACTTACCGCGTGGGTGATGGCAGAGGCGGAGCCGGTGGTGGACAACAACGTTTCGACCCACTCAACAGTTGGCCGGATAACGGTAATCTGGACAAAGCACGACGCCTGCTATGGCCCATTAAACAGAAATACGGCTCGAGTCTCTCTTGGGGCGATCTGATGGCATTGACAGGCAATGTGGCCATGGAATCTATGGGCTTTAAAACCTTCGGTTTTGCTGGCGGACGTCAAGACGACTGGGAGCCCGATCTGGTTTATTGGGGCCCAGAAGAAGAGATGCTTGCTGATGAGCGACGTGATGAAAAAGGTAATTTGAAAGAAGGCCTCGCCGCAGTTCAAATGGGCTTAATCTATGTTAACCCCGAAGGCCCGGGTGGTGTTCCAGACCCGATCGCAGCCGCCAAAGATATTCGCCACTCTTTCGGTAGAATGGCAATGAATGACGAAGAAATCGTCGCACTTATCGCTGGCGGGCATACCTTTGGTAAAGCACATGGCGCACACAAACCTCAAGATTGTGTCGGTGCAGCTCCCGCGGGCGCCCCTACCGAAGATCAAGGCTTTGGCTGGAAAAACACCTGTGGCACAGGTAAGGGCGGCGATGCTGTCACCAGTGGTTTAGAAGGCGCATGGACATCAACACCCACCCAATGGACAACCGCTTATCTCGACAATTTATTTAACTTCAATTGGGTACTAACCGAGAGCCCAGCGGGGGCCAAGCAATGGATTCCAGATACTGAAGCCGCCGCGCAACTGGTTCCTGACGCGCACGATCCTAACAAACGTCATGCACCCATCATGTTCACCACAGATCTCGCCGTGAAGGAGGATCCGCAGTTCCGCGCTATTGCAGAGCGTTTTCGCGCTAACCCTGAACAGTTCGAACAGGCATTTGCAAGAGCTTGGTTCAAGCTGAACCATCGCGATTTAGGCCCGCGCGCTCGTTATATTGGCTCTGAAATTCCAGAAGAAATTCTTGTTTGGCAAGACCCTATCCCTCAGGTTGATCACCCACTGATCTCCGATAAGCAAGCTGACGCCATCAAAGCGAGTATTTTGGCATCAGGCCTGACCGTTCCTGAGCTTATCCGAACGGCATGGGCATCTGCGGCGAGTTATCGCGGCACTGACATGCGTGGTGGTGCCAATGGCGCACGCGTGGCGTTAGCCCCTCAAAAAGACTGGCCCGTGAACGACCCTAAAGAGCTACAAAGTGTGTTGAAGACACTCACTTCGGTTCAGCAACAATTCAACGAAAAAGCCGGTAATACCAAGGTCTCCTTGGCGGATGTCATTGTTCTTGGCGGTGATGCCGCCGTCGAAAAAGCCGCGAAAGATGCAGGCTATACCGCCGATGTGCCTTTCACACCCGGTCGTATGGATGCCTCTCAAGACATGACAGATGTTAACTCCTTCGCTGTGCTTGAACCCACTGCAGATGGTTTCCGCAACTATTATGACGCGTCTAAGAACTACCGCTCACCCGCTGAAATGCTGGTTGAACGTGCAGATCTGCTCACGTTAACTGTGCCAGAAATGGCGGCCTTGGTGGGTGGTATGCGTGCGCTCAATGCCAACAGTGATGGTTCGTCGAATGGTGTGCTCACGGCGAAACCGGGAACGTTAAGCAACGATTTCTTCGTGAACCTACTTGATATGTCCACCAAATGGTCACCTTCTCAGGAAGATGAGAGTATCTACGTGGGTTATGACCGTGCATCTGGCGATAAAAAATGGACGGCAACACCGGTTGATCTGATCTTTGGTTCTAACGCTGAGTTACGTTCCGTTGCGGAATTCTACGCTTCAGACGATGCTCAACAGAAGTTTGTTGATGATTTTGTCGTCGCTTGGACCAAGGTGATGAACAACGACCGTTTTGATGTGAACTAAAGTCCATCCCCCTTTGAGGTTTTAGCTGATTCCGTATCACCTCGCGTTCAAAGCGCTCGTCCTGCATTGGTCGAGCGCTTTTTCATGCAAACAATGTACATTCTTAGTGCTACCCATCAATCCAACCCATTTCATACAACCAAACACGCTGCGCTCCGTGCCGAAAATGAAGATCCAACTCAGACTCGATGCGTTTTCACAACAGAGTTTTGCAAAACGACGCATATTCACCGCCCGTAAGTATTACTAGGATCAAAGCGGTACTCTTTGCGGGCACACGCCCTCGTGCAAAAGTAAAACACATGCATAGGTAAAACCACCGAGCCATTGTTCATTCCAACGAGCAAACTCAACGCCATAGGGCACGCAAAGAGAGGGGATCTTCATAAAACAGGAGGTCAAATGATGTGGAACGGAGTTCGAAATCTCATTGCTAAGGTGTTCCCTATGACTATTACTATCCACCCCGCCGTTAATGGTGGTGTAAAACATACTGACGTTGCTGGATTCGCTGGCGGCAAACTAACGTGCAAATGCTCGTCCGACCCCGTTGTGGTTGGCGTCACTGCCCAAACGGCCTATAACCATGTGTGTGGCTGTTCCAAGTGCTGGAAGCCAGAAGGCGCACTGTTTTCTCAAGTCGCGGTTGTTTCCAAAGACAATGTGGCCATTGAGCAAGGTAGCGACAAACTCGATATCGTTGATACCAGCGCAGCCATTCAGCGCCATGCCTGCCGTGATTGCGGCGTTCACATGATTGGACGTATCGAAAACGCCGACCACCCATTTTATGGGCTAGATTTCATTCACACTGAACTATCAGATTCAGATGGCTGGTCAGCGCCTGAGTTTGCCGCGTTTGTTTCATCCATTATTGAAACAGGCACGCCACCAGAACAAATGACCCCCATCCGTGAACGTTTGAAAGAGCTAGCCCTTGAGCCCTACGATTGCTTGTCCCCCGGCTTAATGGATGCCATCGCCACTCATGTTGCTGCACAACGCGCAGCGCATTGATAAGAAGACAAGAAACCCTCGTCAATTAAACGACACATTAGATAAAAAGCCGACTTCGTGTCGGCTTTCTCATTGTCATCTTTTCGTCCAACGCAAAGCACATCTTTCCCGCATTCCTGTTTAAAGTTTATCACGCCATAACAAGATGCCACATTTGCTCAAAGTCGAGATATCACATTGTGTTAGGGTGAATTATGGTTACAGAACGCGCTTAGAGTTTGTGCCATGTCACTTGCCGTAAGGCATACTGGCTGAGTGAATTTCCCTTAAGAACATAAAACACAGGATCACCAATATGCTGATTAGATTTAGCTGTAAGGCCTACGCAGATATCACTATGTTTGGTGATGTCGGACTTCAGATGTTGAAGATGATGGGACACAGCGAAACCGTGCCGGGCGCGATTCTCGCTGAAGATATTCCCGCTGCACTGGCACAGTTAAAGCGCGCAATAGAAGCGGAGAAGAATCAGCCAAATCCAGACCCGCTAGAAGATGAAGAGGAAGAAAACTTCATCGAATCTCCTGTCAGCATGGGGAATCGCGCCATTCCCTTGATAGAGTTATTAACAGCCGCCGCCAAAGAAGAATGCGACGTCATGTGGCAAGACGCTACCAATAGCAATTTTCTTTAAGGCCGAACTGAACAGTCCGAACCTTCGAAGAAACAATAACACTTCAGCAAAAACACAAAAGCACCGATGGGTTTGTCATCCGTGCTTTTTCGCTTCCCCGTCTATGACACTCACACGTTAACCTTCATATCAGAACAGGCTCGTCGAACGCCTTTCACCGAATCTATGCCATCGAACTGCGCTCAAAGAGAAATCGAATACTCATCAGTTCACATTATTCGAGCCGTCTAGGTGCTCAACGCGTTTGTTTGTCAGCAGGAAAAATAGTGGTGTAATTATGCGCCGTTGTTGCAACGAACAGGCATCTGCATTCTTTTGGCCATGCAATCAGCCAAAAGAATGTAAGCCGGCTCAAGCCGCTGATTCTTAATTGATTATCTAGCGAATATCCGCGAGTCATCTCACACTCTAACTTGCTAACAAAATAGCGAGTGTCAAACATCGTTATGATGCGCAATCCGATGCTTAATTATGAAAAGGATTGTCATGAACTTCGTTGACGGTGTCTTGCACATCGAATCATTTCTCGCCGTTACACTCGGTATCATCGTTCTTTTCTTAGGCCGGCGATTAACTCAAATGAGTTACTGGCTAAAAGAGTTCAGCATTCCAGAGCCTGTTTCAGGCGGTATTCTGGTTTCACTGCTTTTTGCGGTTGTTCACTATGCATTTCAGGTTGATATCTCTTTTGATCTCGCCACACGCGACCTGCTGTTGGTTTACTTCTTTACCACCATTGGTATTAATGCCAGCTTGAAAGATCTCTTCAAAGGCGGCAAACCCCTTATCATTTTGTTGAGTATCACCATTGGATATATGTTCATCCAAAATATAACGGGAATAGGCCTCGCTTTAGCGCTTGATCAGCCCGCGGCATTTGGTTTGCTGAGTGGGTCTGTGTCTCTCATTGGCGGTCACGGCACAGCCATCGCATGGGCGCCAAAAATTGGTGAAGCTTTCGACCTCAATACCGCAATGGAAGTCGGCATTGCCTGCGCGACCTTTGGACTCATTCTTGCCAGTTTAATGGGTGGACCCATCGCAAAATACCTCATCAACAAACACAACTTGAAAGCCAATGAGGGCGAGAAGGTGGATGTCGGTACTTGCCAAGATTCCAAAGAAACGCGTATCACGTCTTATGATTTTTTAGATGCGATGCTCGCCATCCATCTCTGTATTATTTTGGGCGCAGTGCTCAACGAAGTGATATCTGGGCTCGGTTTGGATCTTCCCCTGTTTGTTAGTTGCTTGTTTGCAGGTATCTTAATTTCTAACCTTATTCCGTCTTCTTACCCTCGTTTAACCGGTACTCGCTGGCCATCCCGTCAACCCGCTGTCGCATTGATTGCAGACATGGCACTAGGCGCTTTTCTGTCGATGTCGCTCATGAGCATGCAGTTGTGGGCTTTAGTCGATTTAGCAGGACCACTCTTCATTATTTTGGCCGCTCAGTTCTTGATTGCAGTTAGCATTGCGGTATTTGTTGTCTTCCCTTTAATGGGCAAAACCTACGATGCTGCAGTGGTTTGTGCCGGGTTTGGTGGCATATCGCTCGGCTCTACACCAACAGCAATGGCAAACATGTCAGCCGTGGCGCAAAAGTACGGTAACTCACATCAAGCTTTCATCATTGTGCCTTTGGTCTGTGCATTCTTTATTGATTTAGCCAATGCCCTGATCATTCCCTATTTCATTGGGATGATTAGCTAGCTATCTTGGTTCAATAACTGCCTCGACGAGAGTAGCCATATTGGCGAAAAAAAATCAGCCCATCTGGGCTGATTTTCATTTAAGCAATCAGAACATAAACATTAAGAAAGGTCGGCTTTATCCGCCCCTGCAATCTGCTGTTGGGCTTTTTGAGATTCAACCTCAAGCAACTCAAACCACTTCTTGCCGTCTTTGACGTTCTCTTGGAACCAGATATAGACAGGTGCGGCGGCTTCCTGAAACTTGGCTTTTTCGGCGGGGGTTGGAACGTAAAGCGTGCCGCCTGCTTTTTTGAACGCTTCATACGCTGCAATGGATTTACGTTTCGGTGAGGCAAACGTCGCTTGTTGTAGCGCGCGGAAACCGTCAACAATCACTTTTCGCAGCGCTATTGGCATGTCTAAGAAGGCTTCGTTATTCATGTACCACAGGGCTGACATGTAGGCGTGTCCGTCCAAGGTGACGTATTTGAGACCAGCTTCTGGGAACTTCATGCCCATGATGTCAGTAATGCCATTTTTAGAGCCTTCTACAACACCCGTTTGGAATGAGGTATAAAGCTCAGGCCATGGGATCGGTGTTGGGCTAGCGCCCAGTGATTTAACCAGCTCTTGCGGTAAATCAGCCACCACGGTGCGAATTTTCAGCCCTTCCAAATCACTTGGCTGTTTCACCGTGCGTTTAGTGTTGGCAAAGTTACGCCAACCGCCTGTGTTACCAATGGCCATCAAACGTAATTTGTCGTCAGTGTCAGCCAAGATGGCTTTGCGCAATTCACGCACGAAGTCGCCTTGCAATACCGCTTCTGCGGTGCGGTCATCCGGTAACAGGTAGGGCAAATCCAATACTTGAATGTACGGGAACATGTTGGCAGCGCCACCTGATGTGGATATGTAGATATCCACTGAGCCATCTTCTACTGCTTGGATACACTCAGTACCGTTACCACAAAGCTGCGTACCTATGTACAAATCAACTTTGATCTTGCCGTTAGAGTGCGCCTCCACAAAATCTTTGAATACGACTAAGCCATCATAGTCTTCATCGTTTTCGTTCGAGTTTGCGACTGCACGAAGGTTGAAATCTGCGGCCATAGCCGGAACTGACAGGGCTGCGGTGGTCATTAACCCCGCGAACAGCGCCAGTGCACTTCCCTTTAATGCATTACGCACCTGATTTACTGTTTTATTCATACTTCACCTTTCACTTCCGTGATCATCAGCGTTCTGCTGCACTTGTTAAGGTAAGAACTCACGTTCTCGGTTGCTAGAAACCCACACTCATTGAGCCAATCCCAGCCATTGCGGGATGGTCATTGAAAGAGCAGGGAAAAACGTAATGAGGAAAATCACCGCCACCTCAACCGCCAAAAACGGCAAGATGGCGCGGGACAAGGTTTCGACTTTGACGCCAGAAACACTCGACGCGACAAACAGCACCAACCCCATCGGCGGCGTCGCCAAACCCACCGTGAGATTGACACTCATGATGATGGCGAAATGCACAGGGTCGATGCCTAAACTGACAAAAACCGGTGCCAGAATAGGCCCCAAAATAATGATGGCTGGCCCTGCATCGAGGAACATGCCAACAATAAAAAGCAGAATATTGATAAGAAAAAGGAGGATCAGTGGGTTTTCACTGATACTTAGCGTCCATGCCGCCATGGCTTCTGCGGCATGAGAGAGCGAAACCACGGTTTTGAAGGCCAACGCCGAACCAACCAACAACAAAATAACCGCTGATGATTTCGCGCTTCGGGTGAAAATGTCAGGAATGTCTTTCCAACTGATAGTGCGAAGCACGAACATGCCAACCACCAAGGTATATAGCACGGCAACGGCAGACGCTTCTGTTGGGGTGAAAATACCGCCGAGGATACCGCCCAAGATGATCACTGGCGTAAGCAGTGGCCAGAACGCCGCTTTGGTGGCTGTACCGCGCTGCTTCCATGTGGCCTTTTCACTGGCTATGGGCAGGTTTTGACGCTTCGCCATCAAGGCGATCAACAACATCAGGCCACCACCAATCATCAGCCCAGGTATCACCCCTGCTGCGAATAAAGCCGCCACCGAAATTTCCATGGTATAGGCGTAGATGATCATGATGCCGGATGGCGGAATAATGGGGCCGATCACCGAAGACGCTGCCGTAATCGCCGCTGCGAATTTACGCGAATAGCCGTTCTTTTCCATCGCGGGGATCATCATGGAACCAATGGCAGAGGTGTCTGCTACTGCCGAACCAGACAGACCCGCAAACAACATGCTCGACATGACGTTGACATGCGCCAGTCCTCCGCGCACATGGCCAATGAATGATTGCGAAAAATTCACGAGGCTCATGGTGATACCGCCTCGGTTCATCACCTCGCCAGCGAGCATAAAGAAGGGAATTGCCATGAGGGGGAACGAATCAATGCCGTTGTAAATATTGCGAAACAACAACGGGATATCACGATCCATGCCTTCTGCGTACAGCATGATGCCGGGCGCGGCGAGCAGCGCAAAAAACACTGGCATGCCGATCAGAAGAAGCAATAAAAACAGAGGTAAAAAGAAGATCAACATCTACAACCACATCCTTAGGTAAATCAGTCCCGGTTGCTCATCCTTTCTCTGCTTGCGCAGTGATGGCATTTTCTTTGTTATCCATGAACGCTTTAAGCAGCATTTCTATATTGGCCAGCAACATGGTGCCGAAGCACACGGGCATGGCGAGGTATATCCATGCGCGTTTTAATGGGAAGGAAGCCGCTCGCGTGCGGAAACCTCGATCAAAGAACTCAATCGCAACCACACACAACTGAACAAGCACAGCGAAAGCCAGTACTAACAGAATGATTTTTATCGCGCGCGCCACAGAAAACGGCACATAGTTGTAGAGCATGTCAATCGACACAAACATACCTTTGCGATAGGCCTGCCCTGCTACCAATGCCATCATCCAGATCATTAGCGCTCTGGCGACTTCTTCTGGCCAAGGTAGCGCTGAATTGAAGACATACCGACACACCACTTGCAGCAGAATGCTAGACACCATTAAGGCCACCAGCACCCACGCAATCGACGCGCCAATCTTGTCTAATTTGTCATTCAGCTTTTCCAGTGCCGTTACAAACGACGTCACCACTGTCATTACGCCACTTCTCCAACCCGCCCAAATCGGCTGCGTTCAAATACCAAACCTGCACTGTCTTGCTGCGAACTAAACTCGGTGACTTTACCCAGTAAAATATCGTGATCACCCGCCGCAATAACGCCATTCAAATCACAGTCAAACCACGCCACTGCACCTTCGATGATGGCGCGACCGCTGGGCGCACGCTCAATAGCGACTCCATTGAAACGTTCATCGTGGCTGTCACGACAAAACTTCATGGCAAGCTCGGAATGCTCAACAGCCAACACGCTCACCGTGTACCCACCAGATTCGAGTATAGGGCTCTTAGATGTCGAGGTTCGATTGATGCTCCACAGCACAATCGCTGGGTCGAGCGAGACCGAATTAAACGACGAACACGTCAACCCAAAGTCTTGATCGTCATGTCGTGCTGTAATCACAGTCACGCCCGTTGCAAAACAAGAGAGTGCGTTTCTCAGTTCACGACTCATGCAACTTCCTCCCCGGCGGCTGCCGTCCACAATTCAAACCATGTTTCTCTGTCTATCGACACGTTCAATGCATCGCTGGTGGTGCGAATGCGCGACAGATTATTCGTACCCAACACCGGCAAAATGCCCGCAGGGTGTGCCAGTAACCATGCGGTTGCCACGGCATCAATGCCAACACCAAACCGCTCGGCTTCTCTTTCCAGCAAGGGTCTGACGCGTAAAGCGGCTTCCCCATGACCAAACAATTCGCCGCCAGCAAGGGGCGACCACGCCATCGGCGTCACGCCATATTGCTGCATGAACGCCAGCGTACCGTCGGTAAAGCTGTTTCGTGTCAGCAGGTTCATTTCAATCTGGTTGGTCACCAAAGGGTGGCTCATACCGGATTGCAGTAAATCCCAATCCCAACGCTGGAAGTTCGACACACCCACGCCTTTCACTAAGCCTTCGTTAACCAAAGCGTCAAGCGCTTGCCCTGTTTCGAGATGATCCATGAAGGGATCTGGGCGATGTATCAGCACGAGATCGAGATAGTCTGTGTTGAGGTTTTTCAGCGATTGGGTCACCGATTGGCGAATATGTGCCGCCGAGGTGTCGTAGTGCTTCACGCGACGCTGAGGATAACGCTCAGAGAGCAGCATGATGTCGCATTTACTCACGAGTTGAATTTGATCCCGCAGTGACGGTTTTGCCGCCAGCACCTGCCCAAACACCGCTTCACAGGCGTAGTCCCCATAAATATCGGCGTGATCAAAGGTGGTGATACCCTGTTCTAAACAGGCATCCACTTTGGCGCGAACATGCGCTTCAGAGGTGTCGCTGTCATCGGCCAATCGCCACGCGCCATACACAATGCGACTAAACGCAGACAGGCTTGGATGAAGTTCACTGTATTTCATTTTCGCTCTCCTACACCCAACGGTGTTGCTGGCGTGGTTGCAGGTACTCGCCCATATTCATCAGGCAATGAGCACGTTTTCAATTCTGGCAGGATTTTCTGCCCAACAATTTCACATTCGTCTTTGTGCGGGTAACCCGAGAAGATAAACGAGCGGATTCCCATCTTTTGATAGCGCTCTATTTTGCTTAATACTTGATCGACACTGCCCACCAGCGCAGCACCACACCCCGAGCGGGCGCGGCCAACACCTGTCCACAAGTTTGGCTCCGTAAAACCAAATTGATCCGCGTGATCACGTTGCTCTGACTGCAGCGCAACACCGAGGCTTTTTGCGTCTAGCGCACGGTCTCGAATCGAACGACCAAATTCATCATCTAATTTTGATACCAGCGATTCAGCATACTCTCTGGCTTCCGCTTCAGTATCACGCACCACCATGTGAACCCGCAGACCATAGTCCAAGGTTCTATTGTGTCGTTGAGCGACATCGTTCACCGCGCGCATTCGCTTTTCGAGCATGTCTTCGGTTTCTGGCCACATCAAATACACATCGCATTCAGAGCCACAAAGCTCGAGTGCATCGGGTGAGTAGCCCCCGAAATACAGCAATGGTCCGCCGTTTTGTTGATACGGGCGCACAGGGTCGGTAGATATTTCGCTCAGTTTGTACACCTCACCGTCATAGCGAATCTCATCTTGTGTCCACGCTTGACGCAAAATATCGACCACTTCTTTCGAGCGACGATATCGAAAAGCACTGTCGGCTTTCTCACCAGGGAAATCAGAAGAAATCACATTCAGGGTTAAGCGTCCTTTCATGATGTGATCAAGGGTTGCCACCGTGCGCGCCAACATAGCGGGATGCACTTCGCCACAACGAATGGCTGCCAGCATATTGATGCGATCCGTCAACGGCGCCATGGCCGATGCAAACGTCAGGGTGTCTTGGCCTACTTGATAAGATGACGGACATAAAATGTTGCGAAAGCCCTGCTGCTCCGCCATCAACACGATATCGCGGGTGTTTTCCCAACTGCTTCGCAGACGTCTTTCTGGTACACCCAGATATCGATAATCATCACTACACAAGGGCGCAAACCACGAAACCTCTGAGGCATCCAATCCTGCACTTGTGATGGGCACTACACTCATCGCTATTCTCCTGATCCTTAAACCTTAAACCGTTTTTCTTGGCTAACTATTCACACACTTCAAATGAAAATGAATAGTGAATGATTTGTTAATAAATGCTATAAGATAACCAAGAAAAGTAAATCAATGATGAATGAATTAAATCAAGATCTCGTATCTTTCACAGAAAATCCGCCTCTAACTATCTAGAATTAAAACGATTATTTTTTTTGAGAATATCAGAAATGAGTGAATCAACCCGATTACCCCTGTTCATTCAAATCAGTGAATTGTTACGCAGGGAAATCTCTGCTGGGTATTGGCTGCCAGGTGAACGCTTACCGACAGAAGCCGAACTCGCGAAGAAACTCGGCGTCGCCGTAGGCACGTTAAGAAAAGCGCTGACCGAGCTTGAAAGCAACGGGCTGTTGGAACGTAAACAAGGTTCAGGCACCTATGTAAAAACCACACCCGATAACAGCGCGGTGTATCACTTCTTCCGCCTTGAACTGCAAAGCGGTGGCGGACTTCCGAATGCCGATATCTTGAACGTTGAACGACTCAGCAATACCCACGTCGCTTCATTGTTGGGGCTGCCGTCTAATGCCCCTTTATGGCGCTTCAGACGGCTTAGAAAATTGGATCAGCAACCTGCTGCTATGGAAGAAATTTGGATTGATGGTCGCCACATTGAGCACGTCACCCCCGAAGAAGTGGTGGAATCGCTCTACGTGTATTACCGCGACAAGCTCGGGTTTTGGATTTCACGCGTGCAAGACAGCATCACCGTCGGTCACGTACCGGACTGGAAACACGCAGATTTCGCGCCTGACATTGGCAGCGCTTGCGGCTACATCGAAAGGTTAAGTTGGTCAAATCATGATCGTATCGATGAAGTCTCATTCACTTGGTATGACCCAGAAAAAGTGCGCTATGCCGCGCGCTGGACATGACCCCATACCGCTCAAGACTCCGTCATTACATGGATTAACAGTACAAGGAAGGTAAGGCAAAATGACAAAACAACATCCAATCCGTTATGGCATTCTTGGTTGCGGCATGATGGGACAAGAACACATCCGCAATATTCAGTTACTTGATCATGCTGAGATCACTGTGCTTGCCGAGCCAAACCCTGACATGCTCAAAAAAGCCCAAGCGCTCGTTCCCAGTGCACGTGCGGTATCGGATCTGGATGCCTTGCTTGAAGGAAACGATGTGGATGCGCTCGTTGTCGTGACACCTAACTTTCAACATGCGGAGCAACTACTTGGCATTATGAGCCGCTGTACCTTACCCATTTTGATTGAAAAACCCATCTGCACGCACATTGATGATGTGAAAAAACTCAGTGAAGCCGCCGCCAATTACCCTGCGCCCATTTGGGTCGCGATGGAATATCGCTACATGCCGCCCATCACCTTATTGCTTTCATTGATTCACGGCGGTGAAATTGGGCAGCGCCACTTGTTTTCCATTCGAGAGCACCGCTTTCCTTTCTTACATAAAATCGATGATTGGAACCGCTTTAACCACAAAACAGGCGGCACTTTAGTCGAAAAATGCTGCCACTTTTTCGATTTAATGCGCCTGATGGCGAACGCCAATCCCGTGCGCGTATTTGCCTCTGGTAATCAGGCCGTGAATCATCGAGACGAGCAATATGAAGGGAAAACGCCAGACATTATCGACAATGCCGTGGTGACCATCGAATTCGACAACCACACCCGCGCCAGCTTAGAACTTTGCATGTTTGCGGAAGGTTCACGGTATCAAGAAGAGATTTGCGTGGTCGGCGACAAAGGGAAAGTCGAATGCCTTGTTCCCGGTCCCGGTCGTTTTTGGCCAACAAAGACCTTGGGCGAAGCCCCCGTGCCGCAAGTAATTTCCAGCCCACGCGATCCCAAAGGGCCAAAAGTCATGGATGTCCCCGTTGACTCTGCCCTGCTTGAAGCGGGCGATCACAATGGCTCAACTTTCTATCAGCATCAAAGATTTCAACGTGCTATTTGGGGCGAACAAGAGGTAGAAGTCACGCTGGAAGACGGCTTAAAAGCCGTGGTGATGGGTTTAGCGGCGCAAACATCTCTTACGCAACACAAAGTTGTCACCCTAAGCGACGATGGCTTGGACTTTAGTTTGCGTTGATCCCTAACTGATATTATTCAAATGTAAATTTATGCAAATGATAATTGTTATCATTGATAAATTCTTTGAGTGATCTTATTGTAGGCACAGTCCAGTCGTCTTAAAAACCACGAGAACAAGAATGAATAAACCCAGCCCTACTTCGCTTGTCGTTCAATCTTCTGAGCAAATCACACCTAACATGCAGCGTATTGTCCTTCACGGTGAAGGGTTGTCACGCTTTCCTTCCAATTGCGAAGGTGGCTATATCAAGCTGATGTTTACACCCGATGGCAATACCGATTTAAGCGCATTGGCTGACGGCGAACGCCCCGTTCTTCGCACTTACACTATTCGCGCTATTGATCTAAGCGCACACACCGTCATTGTTGATTTTGTACGACACAACGTCGATGACTGCGGTTGTGGTCATGCCGCGCGTTGGTCGATGAATGCCAAACAAGGCGACACCATTAACATTGCAGGCCCCGGTACGATTCAAACTATCAATCAAGAAGCAGACTGGTTCTTTATGGTGGCAGATATGACGGCGTTGCCTGCCCTGTCTGTGAAAATCAGTGCGTTGCCCAAAAACGCAAAAGGCTATGCTGTGATTGAAGTGCTCACGAAAGACGATATACAAACGCTCGATGCCCCAGAAGGCATGAGCATAGAATGGATCGTGAAAGGCCAAAACGATTCTCTTGCCTCACACGTTGTGCAAAAAACATGGCTTGATGGCGAAGCCGCCGTCTGGTGTGCCTGCGAGTTTGATTCCATGCGTACACTTCGCCAGTATTTTCGTAATGAAAAAGGCGTAGAACGCGACAACATTTACATCAGCAGCTACTGGAAAAATGGCGTGACAGAAGAAGGCCATAAGGTGGCAAAGCGCGAAGACGCGGAAGCCACCGCCTAGCCCATCTGAGACTTAAGCTAACTATTTGCGGTAGTCGATCGCCAGTTTTTCTGCTGCCGAATTGGCGATTGGGTTCAACGCTTCCGAACCCACCGCATCAAACAAGCTTTCTTTCATGTCGAGCGACCAAAACCGGCGAATGTGCGAAGCCACTTCGTCGACGGTGTCAGCCTCATCCCTGCCATGAATGAGGTTGTCCGCGATTTGGTTAGCCATATCATACAAACGCTGATTTCGTATCAGCTCGCCGTTCATATTGTGTTCCATTCAGGACTCTCCATCTTGCGTCGCTGCCGACAAATGCGCTTGCTGTTCTTCATCAAATTTTTGGAAACGCGTCTGCCAATCGCCCTGCGCCACCGCAATTTTCACCTGCACTGCCGTGACCTTGTACTCAGGGCAGTTTGTTGCCCAATCTGAGTTTTCGGTAGTGATCACGTTAGTGCCAGAAACAGGATGATGGAAGGTGGTATAAACAACGCCGGGCTGCATACGTTCGCTAATTTTCGCTTGAAGGGTTACGGCTCCTGCTCGGCTACCTACACTGACTGCAGTGCCATCAGTAATGCCGCGGTCTTCCGCGTCCAATGGGTGAATTTCCAATACATCCTCAGTGTGCCATTGCGAGTTATCTGTTCGACGCGTCTGCGCGCCCACGTTGTATTGTGAGAGTATTCGACCCGTCGTCAGAATGAGCGGGAAGCGTTTATTCACTCTCTCTTCCGACGCCACATATTCAGTGACGACAAAGCTGCCTTTTCCTTTCACAAAGCTACCGATGTGCATGGTAGGTGTGCCGTCAGGCGCTTCTTCATTGCACGGCCATTGAATAGAACCCAACTCATCCAGTTTTTCATAGCTCACGCCATGAAAGGTCGGTGTAAGGCGTGCGATTTCATCCATGATTTCTGATGGGTGGCTGTAGTTCATTTCAAACCCAAGGGCGTTAGACAAGGCGACCGTTGCTTCCCAATCACCTTTGCCTGACAAAGGTGCCATCACTTTCCTAACTGGAGAGATACGTCTTTCGGCGTTGGTAAATGTCCCATCTTTTTCCAAGAAGGTCGCCCCCGGTAAAAAGACATGGGCGAATTTGGCCGTTTCGTTGAGGAAAATGTCTTGCACGATAAGACACTCCAGCGAGGTAAGCGCGGCCTCTACGTGTTGGGTATTAGGGTCCGATTGTGCAATATCCTCACCTTGCACATACAAAGCTTTGAATCGACCCGCTATGGCAGCATCAAACATATTGGGAATGCGAAGACCTGGCTCGCTGTCGATGGGTACGCCCCATTCACTTTCAAACAGCGCTCGCACTGCAGGATCAGACACATGTCGATAACCCGGTAACTCATGAGGGAACGACCCCATATCGCAGCTGCCCTGCACGTTGTTTTGACCGCGCAACGGGTTCACACCGACACCTTCTCGACCAAGGTTACCCGTTGCCATGGCAAGGTTGGCGATACCCATGACTGCCGAACTTCCCTGACTGTGTTCAGTAACACCTAGGCCATAGTAAATCGCGCCATTGCCCGCTTTGCCATAAAGCCGTGCCGCTTCGCGGATCAGCATCGCGGGTATGCCCGTTTCGCTTTCCATCACTTCAGGCGCGTGAGAAGGCTGAGCGATAAATTCGCGCCATTTGTTGTACTCAGCGATATCGCAACGTTCTTCAATAAACGGTAAATCTTCCAGACCCTCTGTGATGATCACATGCGCGAGCGCATTCAATACCGCCACATTGGTTCCCGGACGAAGTTGTAAGTGATATTGCGCACGCACATGCGGCGCATTCACTAAATCAATTTCGCGCGGATCAATCACGATCAGCTTAGCACCCGCCCGCAATCGACGCTTTAGTTGGGAAGCAAACACAGGGTGACCGTCAGTCGGGTTAGCGCCAATCACGATAACGACATCGGCCAACTGCACGGAGTCGAAAGTTTGTGTTCCTGCGGATTCACCAAGGGTGGTTTTAAGGCCATACCCTGTTGGCGAGTGACAGACGCGGGCGCAAGTATCGACATTATTCGTGCCAAAGGCTCCTCGCACCAGTTTCTGTACCAGATAGGTTTCTTCGTTGGTACAACGAGACGAGGTGATACCGCCCAAGGCATTCACACCATGCTTGTCGCGAATGTTGGTTAGACGATTGGCCGCAAAAGTAATGGCTTCATCCCAACTCACTTTGCGCCAAGGTTGATCAATTGATTCACGAATCATGGGATCCAGCATGCGATCTTTGTGAGTTGCATAACCAAAGGCGAAGCGCCCTTTCACGCACGAATGCCCCTGATTGGCCTTGCCGTCTTTGTTCGGCACCATACGCACTAACTGATCGCCGCGCATTTCCGCACGAAACGAACAGCCGACGCCACAATAGGCACACGTGGTAATGCGATAATGACTCGGCGTACCTTGTTCAATCACGCTGTTTTCTGTCAGCGCCGCTGTTGGGCAAGCTTGCACACACGCACCGCAGGACACGCACTCAGATTCCATGAAATTGTTATCGCCCGCCACAATACGGGATTCAAACGCACGACCATTAACCGTTAGCGCATGCTGGCCTTGAATGTCTTCACAAGCCCGCACACAGCGCGAACACACGATGCATTTGCTGGTATCGAAGGTGAAATACGGATTTGAGGTGTCTTTTTCCATGTTGAGGTGATTCTCACCATCGAATCCATAGCGAACATCACGAAGTCCCACGGCACCTGCCATGTCTTGTAATTCGCAATCGCCATTCACCGCACAGGTCAAACAATCCAGTGGATGATCAGAAATATACAACTCCATGACGTTACGACGTAACTTTTTGAGTGCACTGTTTTCGGTGGTCACTACCATGCCTTCAGCAACAGGTGTCGTACATGAGGCCGGTTTACCGCGCATGCCTTCAATTTCAACCACGCATAATCGGCAAGAACCAAACGCATCCAAGCTATCTGTTGCGCACAGTTTGGGGATTTGAATGTTCAAGGTTGAAGCGGCACGCATCACAGACGTGCCTTGTGGCACGGTGACAGGCCAACCATCAATCGAAAGAGTCACTGTCTGCACATCTTCGCCTGTAATGGCAGGCGTGCCAAAATCCTTGCGGTCTTGCTCAATGGGAATGTAATACTCAACCATTGCTTTGCTCCTTGCCGCGCTATTGCGCTGACTTCGCTAGGTTATCTAAAACTCATTGGTCTGCCTGCTCGGCAAGTCCAAAATCAAGGGGGAAATATTTCAGCGCACTTTTGACCGGATAAGGCGTCATGCCACCCATGGCGCAAAGCGAGCCTTGTTCCATGGTTTCACAAAGATCACGCAGCAAAATCTCACTCTCTGCTTTCGCTTCACCGGTTTCAGTCATTAACTGGTCGATCACTTCCACACCGCGCACCGCACCGATGCGACACGGCGTACATTTACCACATGATTCAATACTGCAAAATTCCATCGCAAATCGCGCCATTTGGCTCATGTCAGTGCGGTCGTCAAAGGCGACAATACCGCCGTGCCCTAACATGGCACCTTTGGTGGATAGTGCTTCGTAATCCATGTCGATGTGCCATTCTGATTCCGGCAAATACGCGCCCAACGGACCGCCTAGTTGCACGGCTTTTAGCGGCCTGCCGGTTTTGCTACCACCACCGAATTCAAACAGCAACTCACGGATGGGCACCCCAAACGCAAGCTCAAACAGACCCCCTTGTTTAAGGTTTCCTGCTAACTGGATCGGCATGGTGCCGAGCGAACGTCCTTGACCGAAATTCTGATAATACTCCGCCCCTTGCGCCAGAATGGTGGGGATCGACGCTAGGGATATCACGTTGTTGATGACCGTTGGTTTACCAAACAAACCTTGGATAGCTGGCAGAGGCGGCTTGCTTCTTACCAGTCCACGTTTTCCTTCAAGGCTTTCCATCAGCGAGGTTTCTTCGCCGCAAATGTACGCCCCAGCGCCGACGCGCAACTCGAGTTCAAACGAACAATGAGAACCGCAAATGTTATCGCCTAAATAACCTGCGGCTTTGGCCGTATCAATGGCTTTTTGGAAAATGTCACACGCTTTGGGATATTCAGATCGGGTATACACATAGCCATAATTTGCTCCCACCGCCATGGCGCAAATGATCATCCCTTCAATCAAGGTGAACGGGTCGCCTTCCATTAGCATGCGGTCTGCAAAGGTACCGGAATCCCCTTCGTCGGCGTTGCAAATCACATACTTTTGGCGATCGACTTGATCCGCCACCGTCTGCCATTTGATTCCTGTTGGGAACGCCGCTCCGCCGCGTCCACGTAAGCCCGATGCTTTGACTTCGTCCAAAATGCCTTGCGAGGACAATGCCAACGCATTTTTAAGCCCGACAAACCCGCCGTGCTTTTGGTAATCTTCAATATCCAGCGGGTCAACAATGCCTACGCGGGCAAAAGTCAATCGCTGTTGTTTCTTCATATAAGAAATGTCTTCGGTAACGCCAAGACACAAAGGGTGATTTAGCCCTGCTTCGCCGTTGCCATCTGGGTCGAAAAAGCGAAGTGCTAACAAGGCGTCAACGTCATCTGGCGTCACAGGGCCGAACGCGATTCGCCCTTGCTCAGATTCCACTTCAACCATCGGCTCAAGCCAGAACATGCCACGCGACCCCGTGCGAACCACGACAATGTCTTCACCAAGGTTGGCTGCACTGTGCAACATGTGGTCAGCTACCTGATCGGCGCCACGAGAGACGGCAGACGTATCAAGGGGAATATAAATGCGATAACTCATGGCGCTTTTACCTCTATCACTTGTGTCAGTAACCCGTTAAGCAGGAGGTCAAACTCTTCGTCTGTCATGTCGCCATAGATTTGATCATCCACCCTCACCGCTGGAGAGTTCATGCAATTTCCAAGGCAATAGACAGGCTCCAACGTGAAATTGTTATCTCGTGTGGTTTGATGGTATTCGATACCTAAGCGTGAACACGCATGCTGTTCAAGTGAACGCGAGCCCATTGACTGACACGACTCTGCGCGACAAATTTGAATGACATGGGCTCCCGGCGGGGTGTGACGAAACTCGTGGTAGAAGCTAATCACACCATGCACGTCGGCATCGGAAAGATTCAGCCCTCTGGCGATCACCGGAACCGATGATGGAGGCACATAATTCAGCACCCCTTGAATGTGATGAAGTACTGGCAGCAATGCACCTTGTTTGGCCTTTAGCGCATTTAGCGCTTCATTGACGGCTTGATATTCTTGTTCTGTCAGCGAGCGATGTAATGCTGGCTGTGACGCAGAGTTTTCCATTTGCCTTCCTTGCTAAGCGAACTCGTCCTCCTAAGTGTAGTGGTATTTACGCCTCCTCCTGTTCTCGAAATGAGACCACTTTTACCCGTTTTACGACCTATGAGCCTAGGCAAAGCCATTGGGAAATGACTAATAATTCAGCATATTTTCATTTCACCATCACACTTTGATTAATTATTGCTCAGTAACAATTGACAGTTTACACAGCAAGATAAAAACTAACATTTGTTTACTATTTAAACAGATGTCAGGTGAGAGGCTATGACCACCCGTGAAGATGAAATCCTACAACTGATCAAAGATGATCCCTTTATTCAGCAACAGCGCATTGCCAAGTTACTGAATATCAGCCGATCTTCAGTGGCGGTTCATATCATGAACATGACCAAAAAAGGCGTGATTCGCGGCAAGGGATACATTGTGGACCAACAACGATATGTGGTGGTCATTGGCGGCACCAACATTGATGTGTTGGGCCAACCCAATGCCGAATTGATTCCTAGAGACTCTAACCCCGGTAATATTTCTCATTCAGCAGGCGGCGTTGGGCGTAATATCGCAGAAAATCTGGCGCGTTTGGGTACAGACGTCAAACTCATCTCTGTGGTAGGTAACGATACCTACGGCAATATGGTACGAGATATCACGCGTCGTGCTGGCGTCGATGTTCGCGGGGTCAGCGTCTTAGAAAACGAAACCACTTCTACCTATTTGTCGTTGCTTGACCATGATGGCGATATGCTCGCTGCAGTCGCGGATATGTCTATTCTCGACAAACTAGATGTTTCTCTGATCAGCCGACAGGCAGAGATGATTCGCCACGCAGAAGCAATAGTGATCGACACCAACCTCAGCGATACCGTGCTGGCCTATGTGTTTAGCAACTTTAGTGATCAGGCTATTTATCTCGACACAGTGTCAGCAACCAAAGCGATGAAAGCCCGCCCTTATTTGTCACACATCCACACCCTGAAACCTAACTTGGTGGAAGGGCAGATGATTTCCGGAATGACGGTGGAATCCGAATCAGACATCGACGAAATGGCGGATTGGTTTATCCAACACGGTGTTCAACGGCTGTTTCTTAGTATGGGAGCTGACGGCATCTTGTTCCGAACACCCCGAGAAGAACGTCTTATCCGCCCTGTTACGTCGCACATCATTAATACCAATGGTGCAGGTGATGCGTTTTTAGCTGGCCTCGTACACGGCCAACTACAAGGCATGAAAGAAGCCGACGCTTGCGAGTTTGCTGCAAGTTGCTCCGCGCTTGCCATGGAACACATCAATACCATTAACCCAGACATTACCGAACTTTTGGTTCAACAACGCATTGAGGGCGTCTTATGCTAAATCCTTATCTCGATATACATCCTGACGTAAAAGCCGCCTTAGATGCTGGTCAGCCTGTTGTAGCGCTTGAGTCCACCATTATTTCCCACGGTATGCCCTACCCAGAGAATGTCGAAACAGCGTTACGCGTTGAGCAAACCGTAAGAGACAATGGTGCCGTGCCGGCAACGATTGCGATTCTCAAGGGCCGTTTAAAAATTGGACTCTCGCAAGAAGAAATTACTTACCTCGGTAAGCGCGGTCAGGACGCGATAAAAACCAGTCGCCGCGATATTCCGTTTATTGTGGCAAACCGATGTGACGGCGCAACCACGGTCGCATCCACGATGATTTTG
This sequence comes from Enterovibrio sp. FF113, assembly GCF_041439165.1. Classification (NCBI taxonomy): domain Bacteria; kingdom Pseudomonadati; phylum Pseudomonadota; class Gammaproteobacteria; order Vibrionales; family Vibrionaceae; genus Enterovibrio; species Enterovibrio sp. FF113. The sequence continues at coordinate 78,935 of NZ_JBGONO010000003.1, forward strand.
GCGGATATGGCTGGCATTCGCGTGTTCGCGACAGGCGGTATTGGCGGCGTTCATCGCGGCGCTGAAACCACTTTCGATATCTCTGCTGATTTGGAGGAGCTTGCTCAAACCAATGTTGCTGTCGTTTGTGCGGGTATCAAATCTATCTTGGATTTAGGTCTGACTTTGGAATATCTCGAAACCAAAGGTGTACCTGTGATCGGCTACCAAACAGATACCCTTCCCGCTTTCTATACCCGTGAGAGCGAATTTGGCGTCGACTATCGCCTTGATTCTCCCGAAGAGGTGGCTGCAGCACTAAATGCTAAATGGTCAATGTCACTGAAAGGTGGTGTCGTGATAGCCAACCCGATCCCTCCTGAACACGCCATGGCTTCAGCCTTGATAAATGGTGTGATTGCAGAAGCTATTACCGAAATGGATGAAAAGGGCATTAAAGGCAAAGACTCAACCCCATTTTTGCTGGCGAAAGTTGCTGAGAAAACTCAGGGAAGCAGCTTAAAAGCAAATATTGCATTAGTACTGAACAACGCCAAACTAGCGGCGAACGTGGCGGCTTCGTTTTGCAAATAACTGCATCTTGCTAAAAGCCGTGGGATGAAACTCACTCACTCCACACACCCAAATAATGTTTACACGTCTAAACACATTACTCCTACACACCCGCGGAGTAATGTGTTTCATTTTCGATAATCAGCCCCATCATTCCTCATATTTTCAAGAAACATCGCCTTTAATGGACAGATTTGGACGTTCGCATTTTACTTTTTGTTAACAATGTCCTACGCAGAGGTTATGAGCCACTAATACTGCTGGCTGATTTCAATACGAACTGTAATGAATTTAAACATGGACGGTTTAGATCACTAAACCCATAACGGAGGGGTTCCATCAATGGGCTCAGTATCCTCAATTCACCAACCTGTCCGGCTTGGTTTCTACCTTTGCAATGGCTTCACCATGCTGGCGATGGCATCTGCCATTGAAGTATTGCGAATGGCCAACCGATTGTCTGGCGAAACGTTATACGAATGGTTTACCTTGAGCGAAGACGGTCACCCTGTGTCTGCTAGCGACTCACTAACCATCAATGTGGACGAACACATTAAGACTCAACGAGAGGTTGATATTGTGGTTGTGTGTGGCGGCGTTGATATCGAACGTAACTACACGCCCAAACTGCTCAGTTGGCTGGCTTTACAAGATCGCAAACACAAAACCCTTGGTGCCATTTGTACGGGTAGTTATGTGTTAGCAAAAGCCGGACTAATGAAAGATAAAACATGTTCCATTCACTGGGAGAATTTGGCCGGATTTCAGGAAGCCTTCCCATCAGTAAGAGTCAGTAACAAGCTGTTTTCCCTGTGTGAGAAAAGAATGACCAGTGCAGGTGGGACCGCACCTATGGACATGATACTGAGCATGGTGACACAAGAGCATGGAAATAAGCTGAGTGCCGCAATTTCAGAAATGTTCATGTGTGAACGCGTGAGAAACAGTGAAGATGTTCAAAAAGTGCCGCTCCGGAACCTGATTGGTACAGCGCAACCAAAACTGTTGGAAACCGTGTCATTAATGGAAGCCAATCTTGAAGAGCCCTTTTGCATTGATGAATTGGCTGCGTTGGTGCTTTTGTCACGACGCCAATTGGAAAGGCTTTTTCAACGTCACATACAGTGTTCGCCTTCGCGCTACTATCTGCATTTAAGGTTAAGCCGCGCAAGGCAGCTCCTGAATCAAACCAATTTGTCGATCATCGAAATATCTATTGCCTGTGGCTTTGTTTCTACGCCGCACTTTAGTAAATGCTATCGCGACTATTTTGGCATTCCGCCGCGAGAAGAGCGCCTTGGGCTCAAACAAGCTCAACATCCGCCAACACCAGCAGTGGAAGCAACTCTGGTAGCGACAAACGGTGAGCAAATAGCCAGTTAGCGCAACTTATCCAGTTCAACATTGCCCATCTAGCCCGAACATTATTATTCGGGCTTTTTTCGCATAGATTTTACGTCTTTCCTTTCACCTGAATATCACCGCTCAAATATTAACCACATAGCAGAAACACCCTAATAATGAGTAGCGTAAGCATCCGATCTGCCAATAAAACTAGGCTGCTTTAAAGATGAATAAGCAGTGAGACTCATACACAAAACCCCGATAAACCATTACTTTTTTTGTCAAAGAATAAAGTGTGTGCTGTTTTAATCCAGATCGTTAACACGCTAAATTTAAAGATCAAATCGTTAAAAATTAGAATGACAATTGTATCAATTAAATGTTACCCAGAGGGTTATCCACCGTTTCTGTGGGTAACTTTATTTTCGAAGCGTAATATATTGAACTATCGAACTTAATTTCTCTTCACGGTGTAATTTGCGATCTGATACGTAGATTGCTGAGTTTGATTTCCGCTATTTATCAATGAGATATAATCTATCTAAAAAATCAGGCATTGGAATTTCTCGTCATATGAATACAGTTTTATTCACGGGAGCAACCCGAGGGATTGGGCTTGAGTTAGTTAAGCAGTTCCTTGAAAGCGGTAATCAAGTCTTCGCGACCTACCGAGGCCACACACCGCCCGACGCCCTCAATGCACTGTTATCGACCAATCAACTTTCACTCCGTCCTTTACAGGTTACTGATGAAAAAAGCATCGCAGAACTTGTTACGATACTTGATGGTATCGCCATCGACATTCTCATCAACAATGCTGGCAGCATTGGACCTGTAAATCAGTCCTATCAAGATATGGACGCCAAAGGTTGGGCAGAAGCATTTAGAGTAAACACTATCGCGCCATTAATGGTCACAAGTGCGCTCATACCAAACCTTGCTATAAGTGACTCACCCCGCGTGATCACGATATCCAGTCAAATGGGCTCATTGCATCGCGAATCTGTCGGCATGCATGCTTACCGAAGTTCAAAAGCAGCAGTGAACAAAGTCATGCAGGTACTTGCTTTGGAATTGAAAGAGAAGGGTATTATTGTCTGCCCCGTTCATCCAGGATGGGTGAGAACTGACATGGGGGGTGATGACGCTGAAATATCCGCAAAGGAAAGTGCACAAGGCATTGTTGCACTGACCAGCCAGCTGACCCTTGCAGACACAGGAAAGTTCTTAACATGGGAAGGGAAAGAGCATGCATGGTAAAGAAACCGCGACTTTTCAACAGATCACCACTGAATCCCCACTCTATGCACAAGCGTTACAACTGCGCTATGCGCTATTTTTTGAAATGCACCATCTCCCCTTTGAAACGGTTTTTGATGATCTCGAAGCGACCAGTCAGCACTTTGCCTTTGCCGATCACGAAAATATCCTTGCTTACGGCAGGTTAAGTGCCCTCTCAAACGGCTCCATGAAGATTTCACAGATGGTGGTTGCACAAGAAGTTCAACAGCAAGGCTTTGGCTCAATGCTGTTGAATAGAATCGTTGAACACGCCGATCATTTAGACACCAAAAAAATAGAGCTGAATGCTCGCATACAAGCGATATCTATGTACGAAAAAGCAGGATTTATATCCGTGGGAAATATTTACCTCTCAAAATCTACCCAAGTAGAACACATCAGAATGGTGCGATTACTTTCATGCAAATAATAAAAAGCCGAAATCTACATTTCGGCCTTTAACTATCACATTAAAATATCAGCGTTAATACCAATAAGCGTTACGCTATCATTTCTTCTTTTGGCTCAACACTGTTTTTCTTAGCCGTATTAATCACAACCTTTCTTGGCTTCATCGCTTCAGGCACGATTTTCAAAAGGTTAATGGTTAATAAACCATTCTCTAAATCAGCCCCCGTCACTTCGATATAATCAGCAAGATTGAACTTACGCTCGAACGTACGGTTAGCAATGCCTTGGTAAAGGAAATTCTTACCTTCTACCTTGCCTTTTTCACCACGGATAGAGAGCACGCCACGCTCAACATTGATGTTAAGCTCCTCTTGCGTGAAGCCTGCCACAGCAAGGGTGATGGAGTAGTAGTTGTCTTCTAAAGACTCTATGTTGTATGGGGGGTAGCCGCCCGCCGCGCTTTCTGCACGGAATGCGTTATCCAACAATGACGCGAAGCGGTCAAAACCCACACTGTTACGGTATAGCGGTGTCAAATCGATAGTTTTCATCATATATCCTCCAATGAAGCGATATGGGTTATTTAATTATTAATGATTATCCAAGGTCGCACGAATATCGCCACAACCTCTTCACCGATATATTTGGAGGTAACACATGACATTTTCAAGTGATGAAATATAAATATTTCTCTAAACCGCTCTAAGGCACTGAATGGATTAAATAATAATTTATAGATTTTCTGGCCAACATTTGGGGTAAAACATTCAATTAACATTTCACTATTGGGGCAAATTAGACGGATTTCAACCCAGACATTATCTCGACGTTGCTCAAGTATATTCACGAGTAACTTCAATCTGAAACTCGCCCACTTTCAACTTCTCTTCACGACAAATCCGATGCATACAGGTGTTCAAGCAGAGTGATTGTACGGCTTGTTTTGATTCGGCATTCAAGCAACTGAACTCGGCGGCACAAAGCTGTCCTTGAACAAACAAACGTTCGAGCGTGTTTGCGCTTATTTCGATCTGTACCTTTTTTGCGCTAGCTCTCGATTTCCTCTCAAAACAATCAGGTTCTCTGAGTCTCTGATTGGTGTACTCATCGCCTCTGTCGCTCTGCATGCTCAGCCTCCCATTTACGTTTACTTAACATTAAATGAGAATGGGTATCATTACAAATTAAATTACAGTGTAAATTTCCACCCTATAAGGTCAGATATATCGCCCTGGAGTGTCACCCGTCATCTTGCGAAAGAAACTAATAAATGCACTGTCACTGGAGAAACACAGCTTTTTGGCAACCTCAGAAACACTTGCACCATCAGACAAACATTCGATAGAGGCTTGTAACCGCCACTGTTGTCGCCATGATTGGTAAGGCATCCCCGTTTCTCGGGTGAAAATGCGGCTGATGGTTTTTGCGCTCGCACCAATTTTATCTGCCATATCTGTGAGTGGTTCTGGTAAGTGCTTCCCTTCCATGACATCTTCTAACCATACCTTTAAGCGCCTATCAGTCGGGAGTTTGAGAGATAAGTATTCTTCTTCTGCAGCATTAAGCTCTTCACAAAATACGGATAAAATCGTTTGCTGTTCGTTAATCGATTTATCCCATTCCCAATACGCCATTCTCTCGATGAGTTCTCGCAGCAGCCCATTAACTTCAATGATTTTAATGTCTGTCGGCAGTGTCAAAGAAACACAATGCTGAAAATACAAAGAGCGATAAGCAACGACATTTCTCATTACTGCGCAATGCTCAGTACCAGAAGGGATCCACGCTGCACGCGAAGGTGGCAGCACGCACCACACGCCAGCAAAATTGATGCTCATGCAGCCCGATGAAGCCAACAATAGTTGATGTTTCTTGTGTTTATGTATACCAGAATCGTGCGTACCTATTCGGGCAGCGACGCCGACGACCAAGTTGTTTATTTGATCTGCGTTGAAACGGGTATTTTCAGTAATTTCGGCCATTCGTCTATATATCAGTCGTTATTATGCTTGTATCCAAACAGCCATCGTTACACTCGTGTCAGCACGACAAACCTCACGATTATGCCAGCTCAAGAGTGTCACAGGCGTAAAATACAACCACATTGTCTCTTGCTAATACGGGGTAGGCATCAGTGTTGGTTTACTTTTTGTATCGAGGAAAACTGGCTAGGCGCTCATTAATCATACAGATCATGTTAGGCATATTGATGAATCAAAGACTTGGGCGAGAGTTTATGGCCGAAGAGAAAACCGCCCGTATTCACGGGCGGTTTGCGATTTACATTTTAATGGCGGTGCAAAAGCTCACATCTGCTTGATGTGTCTTTGGATCAAAGCTGTGGTAAAGCTCAAAGCAAGGTCGGCTGTCGGTTTCAAAGCCCGACGCAATCACATCAGCCATGATCTCGTCCCATGCTGTAGGGTACTGACTGAAATCGGTGATCGTTTTTCGCATCACGCCATAGTGACCACCCGGAAAATCTTGTAACTCAATACCAGCAGCTACTTCTGTGTCTGATGGCACCATTAAACAAATATCAGTTCGGCATTTTTCAGCAGGCGTAATTTCAGGGTTATCGTGATAAATAAAAATACACGTGCTGCCAGCCAGCCCTTTGGCGCCCGCCCATTGATAGAGGCGACCTGATGCCGCTTCGTAACCATGCCCATAAGGTCCAGTGACACGAACATAAGCCAGTGTTGCTTGGTCGAATAATTGCGTTTCCATATATGCACTCCGTTGTGATGTGTTGGAGCCAGTATATGGATTGTCATTTGTGTCAGCGTTTCCAATCTTGCGCAGTGCGTGTCCAATCTTGCTGTTTCGAGAAAGCGTCGCAAACGCAGAGAGATCTTCACACTCTCGAAAAGCCGAAGGTGTGACACCGAAGTGTTGATTAAACGCTTTGGCAAGGCTTTGAGAGGAAGAAAATCCATACTCTAGCGCCACGTTAAGCACGGCCTGCTTTTTCTTAAAAAGATCATCGGCAGCAGCTTCTAACCTCAAGCGTCGGATGTAATCAGCCAACGTTTCTCCTTGTACCGCTTTAAAGGTGCGATGAAAGTGATACGGCGATAAGTTGGCCAGCGCTGCAACTTCAATCAAATTCAAGGGTTGATTAAAGTGTTTTTCCAAGTGACGGATCACGGGGAGCAAACGTTTTTGATAGTCGACTTTCATGGCGGAATATTCGCTTTGGGCAAGAACAGAACATCTAGCCTAGCTGAAGTAGAAGAGCGTTCAATGGCACATCAAAACAAATGGGACAACTGCCCAACTTCAGCCAGAAATTACACGTATTGTCGAACTCGTCACGCGTCTTGTTTTACCCATGTCGCGGGAAAACAGTGAAATCCTCATCCCAACGAGAGCAGGGTCACCAAATACGTTTGCATCTCTTCAATATGCAAATGGTTTAGGTATAGTTTCAGCACTGAGTTGTAGATAGTGAATGAACATGGATTTTGAGCAACAATTGGACCGCGCACATCAAGTGCTTCTCAAAAAGGGTTTTTCTGGCGCAGCCATCAACCCCATCATTTATCGCCTTGTGCGAAAAGCGGGCCTAAAAGTCCCCCCACCCCAATTTGCCCATATTGGCATTAACATTCTCGTTGGCACAGTTTGGTTCGGCACCTTGTGGGGCGTGATCATGTGGTTTATGCAATGGCAGAGCCTTGGTGTAACGTTGAACTACGCCGTCAATGCTTCTCTTCTGACGGGAATGATTTTCGGCTTAATGATGTCCATTTGGTACAAGATAAGTGCTAGACGAAAGTCATTGCCTAGCTGGCATTCTTTAGCCGAGTAAACGTTGAACAGCAATGTTTAATCAAGCACTGCTGAACAATTAAGCGTCAATGAATAAACAGTTTGGTTTGCCGGTTACCTTATTTGGGGGAATGGGTGACTGGCACACCAACCTTCAAAAGCACGATGAAACTGTCATCGTGCTTTCTTGTTTTACACACTATTTTTTCAATTCAGTGCGCTAAACGCTGTCTTCTAAGCGCTATCAACACGTTTAGTCATTAGAGTGTTTATTGGCTTTTCGCTTCCATCAGCTTTTTCAAGTTGCCCAGTCCTGCTTGATATAACCCTGTTACACCTCTCACTGCCGCATCATCAGTCAGGTACGGTGGAGGATCGCTTTCTGGAAAACCGCGAAAAAACTCGCCGCTCCACGTGACTTCACTGGCACTGTCTCCTTTAGCGACAACTGAAATGGTCGATTGATAATGTGTCACTGGCAACAAGTCGACATTATCTTTCACGATTTTGTATTTCAATGTCATCGCAGCAGGGTCAATAGACACCAATTCTTCTTCGACAGATGCATCACCAATGAACAATTCCCTGACCGCGCCCGCCTCGTTCGGCGAACCTGAAATGAGGACATTTTTAGAAACACCCGGCACCCAAAAATCCGTCCCATCAAAGCCTATCACCCTCTGCCACACCTTTTGAGCAGGTGCGGCAATCTCAACTTTTTCTTGCACTGACAGTTGTTCCAAACCGTCTAGCGCCTTCACGGGTGACGCTATCAAACAAACCGCGAAAATTGCTGCATTTCGGACACACGAATTCATTGTTATCTTCCTTAAACGAAAAGAGATCTCAAATGAAACTAGTTGAATTTAGCGAGTGACAGATGGCATAAACATGGGAATGAGAAATTGAAATTTACGGTTTGGACAAGCATGAACCACCTGCGCAGCATTGCAGCCGCACAAGTGTGTCATCGCGTGAAGTTCAGTTAGTCTTCAAGGCCACGCAGTCTTGCACTGCGACGGCGAAGCAGTTCAAGCGTGGTCAACAAGGCAATTGAAAGCACAACCAGCAAGGTCGCCGCAGCCAGAATTGTTGGGCTGATTTCTTCCCGTATGCCTGACCACATTTGGATAGGCAAGGTGGTTTGTTCCGGTCCCGCAATAAACAGCACCACCACCACTTCATCGAATGACGTGATAAACGCAAACAGTGCGCCAGAAATGACACCCGGCGTCACCAATGGCAATACCACTTTGAAGAAGGTCGTTACAGGGTTGGCCCCTAAACTTGCAGCAGCACGTGTTAGAGAGTGGTCAAAACCGCTTAAAGTGGCGGTGACAGTGATCACCACAAATGGAATACCCAACGCGGTGTGCGCAAGCACCACGCCTAAATAGGTGTGGGTCATCTGAAATCGGGAAAAGAAGAAAAACATCGCAGCGGCAGAGATTATCAAGGGCACGATCATTGGCGAGATCAGTATCGCCATGATGACGTCTTTGTAAGGCATGTAGCGGCTAGATAAGCCAAGTGCCGCAATGGTACCGAGTACTGTCGCCAAAATCGTTGAAGCGATTGCGACAATCACGCTGTTCTTCACGGCGGACTGCCAAGCGTCTGACGTAAAGAAATCTTCATACCAGCGCAATGAATATCCCGCAGGATCAAAACTCAGCATCTCAGGAGTAAAGGTAAAATAAGGTTCAGCGTTGAAGCTCAGCGGTAAAATGACGAGCAGCGGGCCAATCAGAAACAAGAATATTCCTGCACAAATCACGCGAAAGACCACAAACCATACTTTTTCGCCTGTCGTCGCACATTCTGGTAATGCCATCGTTATTTCCTACCCTAACTTCACGTTGTCGACGCCAACTAGGCGGTTATAAAGCCAATACAAAACCATCACGACCACCAGTAATATCGATGCAATTGCCGCTGCCAGACCCCAGTTCAGGGATGTTTGCATGTGATACGCAATAAAATTAGTAATGAAAGTACCGGTTTGACCGCCTACCAACGCTGGGGTGATGTAGTAACCAATCGAAAGAATGAACACCAGAATCGACCCTGCGCCGATGCCAGGTAGGGTTTGCGGGAAATAGATCCTTCGGAACGCCAGCGCCTGTGGCGCACCCATTGAGCGGGCAGCACGGACATAGCTCGGCGAGATGGTTTTCATCACGGAGTAAAGCGGAAGGATCATAAACGGCAGCAAGATATGCGTCATCGCAATCAAGGTGCCCGTTTGGTTATAGATCATTTGAATGCGGTTATCATCATCCAGCACACCCGCCCCCACCATTAAATCGTTCAGCACGCCCTGTTGCTGCAAAATGGCTATCCAAGTTGCGGTGCGAACCAATAGTGACGTCCAAAATGGCAGCAATACCAAGATCATCAACATGTTGGCTTTTTTGGCAGGTAAATTCGCCAACAAATAAGCGACGGGATAACCCAATAGCAAGCAAAGAAAGGTGATCGCCATACTCATATAGAGCGTGCGCCAAAATAGAGAGGTGTATATCTGTAAATATTCGGGTTGAGCAACAATATCGCCGTTGTCGTCGTAACGCAGGTCAACGGCATTAAGATAGTAAGAAAGCGTGTAAGGCGACGACTCTCGCTCGATCAGCTTCCAAGTGCCGATATCCATCCAGCGCTTATCCACTTTGGCCATCGCGTCTTTGTATGGCCCTTCTGTGATTCTTTTCGATTTTCGCGCCGATTTCATGATCAGCGAACGCATTCCTGATTTTTCATAGTTTAAGCGAGACGCAACTTTGCCGATGTTTCTCGCTTCAGCACCGATCTGTAAATCAGACACCAGTGCTGCATAAATTTCTTCATTCGGCAGTTCATTGCCGTCCCAGCTTTCGAGCGCTGCCGTCGTTTGCGGCATGTAGGTAGCCACTTCTGGGTTTTCAACACTGCGTTGCAGCATATCAAAAATGGGGAGCACAAAAGCCACCAGCAAGAAGGCCAGCAAAGGAGCAACAAGCAAGAAGGCTTTGATTTTGTTACGACGAATTGAGCGCTGTTGGCTCACGCGAAGTGATACACCATCTGCCGTTTTAATATCGTTGGCTGAAGTTTCCTGCACCACACTCTCCCATTAGATAAAACGCAAAAAGGCGAGGATCGATATTCGAATCCTCGCCTACAACATCAACTTATTTCACTAACCACGCATTGAAGCGCTGTGCCAATTCGTCACCGTTATCCGCCCAGAACACATCGTCCTTCGGAATTGCGGTCGCGAAATTAGGTCCATAGGTTGGCATATGCGGTTTCATTTCAATGCCAGAGTCGGCATGGGTTGTCACCATACCTGCTGATGAGTTACGTGCAGGCCCATACGAAATGTATTTGGCTTGATCAGCAAGGCGCTGCGAATCCGTCGCAAAACGGAGGTAGTCTTTCACCTTGTCCAACTTACCTTTTGGCACAACCCAACCATCCAGCTCAAACACTTGGCCATCCCAAATGATGTCGAACGGCTGCTTCTCGTTAACGGCTGCGTTAAAGATGCGACCATTGTAGGCAGACGCGAACGCCACTTCTTTATCAGCCAATAGTTGTGGCGGCTGCGCACCCTCTTCCCACCAAATAACAGAATCTTTGATGGTATCCAGTTTCTTAAACGCGCGTTGAACGCCAGCTTCGGTGCTCAATACGTTATAAACATCAGAGGCGGGAACACCATCAGCAATCAAGGCCCACTCAAGGTTATTGATCGGCTTTTTCTGCAAAGAACGTTTACCAGGGAAGTTTTTCAGGTCAAACACATCTTGAATCTTGCTTGGTTGTTTACCGTCAAACATCTCAGAGTTGAACGCAACAATATTGGAGTACACGATGGATGGGACAAAACATTCACCCAAAGATCCTGCAAGGAAGTCTTTCGTCGCTGGCGTGCCATCTGGCGCCGCTGCAAGCAAAAGATCGTGATCGAGAGGCTCTGCTAGCCCTTCATCACAAGCAACAATGGCATCAGACGGCAGAATATCGACCAAATCCCAAGTCACGTTTCCAGCTTCAACCTGTGCACGCAAACCAGAAAGGCCATTTTGCGCCTTGTCGATGTTAACCACTTTTTGGCCTGTCTTTTCAGTCCAAGGTTCGTGGTAGGCTTTGGTTTGGCTCGCAGTATACGCTCCCCCCCAAGACACAACGTTCAGAGTTTCTTCAGCCATTGCTGTGGAAGCAACGCCAGTCAAGCCAGCCAAAATGGCAATATGTAACGCAAGTTTCTTCATCGTCTTCTTCTCCGTGAGTCTTTCACTTATTGACGTCTGAGCAGGAGTAGGAATCCACTTCTTCGCCTAACGATCGACGATAGAAAAACTGCGTTCCATACTTACCCAATTCTTTCCCAACCATTGATCAACTAGCTTTGTGACCAGTCGAACATTTCCTTTGCATCAAAAAACACGAACCTAGAACGTATTAAGAGGCGTCCAAGGCTCTGCAATCTTCTTCAGACCAACCAACACTGATCATGTCCCCACGGCGAAGGTCTGGGTGACCTTCTGCATTGGGTGTTTTAATGATGAATTCGTTGCTGTCACACACTTTGACGCGTGTGCGAAGGTGATCGCCGAGGTAAATCACTTCCTCTACCTTGGCATTGAAAATATTAGGTAGCGCCCCTTGTTCAGGGTTGATGATAATACGCTCAGGACGAAGCGATAAGGTGGACACGTCACCCTGCTTACCGACGGCAACAGGCTTGGCAGTAATGATGTCGCCATTAGGAACTTGAACCCTGCACAGGTTGTCGTCCAACGAAATCACATTCCCTTTGAGGCGATTGTTCTCGCCAATAAACTGAGCAACAAAGGCGTTCGCAGGGCGCTCATAAAGCTCTTCAGGTGTCGCAAGTTGCTGAACCACACCATCATTAAATACCGCGATTCGATCTGACATAGTCAACGCTTCTGACTGATCGTGAGTCACGTAAATCATGGTCACACCCAAATCTTCCTGAATGTGTTTGATCTCGTATTGCATCTCTTCACGTAGGTTTTTATCCAACGCGCCGAGCGGTTCATCCATTAATACCAGCTCAGGTTCAAATACCAATGCGCGTGCCACGGCAACACGTTGCTGCTGACCGCCCGACAAATGTGCAGGACGGCGATGGCCGAATTCTGTCAAACGCACCATATCGAGTGCTCGTTTCACTTTCTTTTCGATATCGGATTTTGAGAGATTGCGAACTTGGAGGGGAAAAGCGAGGTTTTCTTCCACCGTCATATGAGGGAAAAGAGCGTAATTTTGGAATACCAGACCAATACCGCGTTTGTGCGGTGGGAGCGTTTTGATCGGATTACCATTGAGATAGATATCACCGTGAGTAGGCTGCTCAAAGCCTGCCATCATCATCAATACGGTGGACTTTCCTGAGCCCGATGGGCCAAGAAGAGTAATGAACTCACCTCGCTCGATATCCATCTCAAACCCTTTGACCACCAAAGTTCTGCCATCGTAGCTTTTCTGGATATTATCGAACTTTACAAAGGGGAACGCCGTGCTGTTTGAATTGCCATCCTGTTGCATGATCCATGCATTCCTTACACCTCTAAACAACCTAAAGCGTATAACACGGTGTTAACAATGATCAAAGTGCATGCTAACTAGTGAGAGGCTGATCATGAGCAATGCTTAAAATTCTTTCACAAACGCGTGGTGAAACTGTGCATTCAAATGTTAGAAACATCACGTTTATCAACAAATGCTAAACAATCCTTACATTCCCTTTGTTATCGTGGGCACAAATATAACAGTACACAATTTTCTATTGCTGGAGGCTTTGTAAATGCTTGCACGTTTAACCCCCTTGGCACTTCTTGTGCTCTCACCTCTCGCTAACGCTAGTGAATGCGGCGATGTCACCATTGCCGATATGAACTGGAATTCCGCGACGCTGATGGCGCACGTTGATCAATTCATCTTGCAAAATGGCTATGACTGCAACGCGGAGTTGGTTCCTGGCGATACCATGCCAACCGGCGTTTCGATGACAGAAAAAGGCGAACCGGATATTGCACCTGAATTTTGGAGTAACTCACATAAAGAGATGCTTCAAAAAGGCGTTGATGCCGGCAAACTGCGATTTGCAGGTAAAGCCTTCGCCGAAGGGGGAGAAGAAGGTTTCTGGGTGCCTAAGTACATGGTTGAAAAACACCCAGAGCTGGCCACCATCGAAGGGATTAAAGCCAATGCGAAACTATTCCCGCACCCTGAGGATGATAGCAAATCTGCCTTTATGACCTGTCCGTCAGGTTGGACATGCCAGATCACCGCAGGTCATCTATTTGACGCATTGAATTTAGAAGCATCTGGCTTTGAGCTGGTTGACCCCGGTTCTGGTGCAGCGCTAGCTGGATCAATCGCCCGTGCTTACGATCGCGAAAAGTCGTGGTTTGGTTACTATTGGTCACCCACCCCTGTGCTGGGTCGCTACGACATGGTAAAAGTCGACTTTGGCGTTGACGCCGATCCTGCCCACTATGAAAGTTGCATCACTCAAGAAGATTGCACCAATCCAAAAGTGACGGCATATCCACCCTCAGCGGTGAACACGATCACCACAGAATCCTTTGCGCAGAAATCACCCGCGGCATATGAATACATTGCAAATCGCGCTTACGCAAACGCTGACATGAGTGCCATGATGGCATGGATGGAAGAAAACCAAGCCGACGGTGAAATAGCCGCGCTGGAATTTTTTGAATCCTACCCACAAGTGTGGACCCAATGGGTACCCGCAGATGTGGCAGACAAGGTTAAAAAAGCACTGTAGCGCGTTAACTGACCAGCAAACAAAGAAGCGGCCCAATGCTTTCACCTTGGGCCGCTTTTTTAGCCCCTTCGCAACGCCAATATTTCATTGATATCGGTGGTTTCTCGATACAGATTCAATGCTTCGTCTTTACGTTCAATCGCCAAAATCGACATTCGGTCAGCCAGTTCATTACCTTCAATGCCAACATGACCATTGACGTGATAAACAGTGATGTGAGATTTCAACGTTTGATAGAGCGCGTAAGCGGGCTGAATAATGTCGAGATTTTTAATTTCTCCCCCTGCCTTTTTCCATCCTTTCGATTCCCAACCCGACGCCCACTTGGTCACGCAATCAATCGAGTATCGAGAATCACAATAGATCGCCACAGACAGCCCTTGAGCAAGCTTCTCTTTGGCGATAATAAACGCTTGGTATAGTCCGTGAAGTTCTGCCGTGTTGTTGGTACCAACCGCCTGATAAAGCCCGTACCACAACTCACTGAGTGCATTGTTGTTATAGACCGCCAACCCTGTTCCGGCTTCGCCAGGGTTCGGTTCACAGCCACCATCCGTAAATATTTTGATATCAAACGGCATCTCAGTGATTTGCGTTTGTGTCAGTGCTGCGGACTTAGGTTTGGCGATTTTTGTTGCCGTTGCGGCCTTGCTTGACGTTGCGCTAGCCTTGCCGCCATAAGCTGCCTCAGCTTCGCCTAACGTAGGAAACGATTTGAATTTTGCGCCTTGAAAGCCGTCAACTTGCGCCTTGCACTGTGTCCAGTCAGTGTAAATACCGCTCTTACGACCTTTCCACACCACATAGTATTTTTTAGCCAAACTGATCCCTTACTTAAATTCCGACGATGCATTTAGCAAAAAGCACCCATCATACGGCTATTGCCGTGCTACATTCATTATTCATAAATCTGGCTTGCCTGCTACCGATCAGTTTGCACAATATTGCTGATGGCGCTGAAACAACCATGGGAAAGAATGCGTCAGCTGAATGAGCCAAAGTAGTATTTCTCACCTAAACAGGTAAAATCACGCCCCCATCGTGTTGCTGATAGATATTGACCATGCACCCAGACGCATTGTTTACCCCAGACGAACTGTTTACCCGCTTTAACGCCACCATCGATCAATTCGAGTTGCCGAGCGCGTTTACGTTCCCCTTTTACTATCAGCCACATCCGCTTTGTGTGCTTGCTGCCACTGAATTGCAGCAACACTTAGCCACGCAAATCGATTGGCAGCATGACTTTGGGCTAAGCGATGATTTCGAGCTAGACAATGACAAGGCATCAGCAGGCATGGGTAAAATGTTTGGCGTCTTGCTTGTACGTTCTCCAAGCGGTGAGCTCGGCTATTTCAGTGCTTTCTCTGGCAAAATTGCTGAGCAAAACATCCTGCCGAATTTCGTACCACCTGTGTTTGACATGCTGGCCGAAGCGTGTTTTTTCCAAACAGAGTTGGAAGCGATCACTGCGTTAAACACACACGTCACCACGCTTACTGCTAATCCTTTAGTGGCGCAACTGACGGCTCAGATCGCGCAATATAAAACCGAATACCAAACCCTTGAACAACAACAACGTCAATCCATGATTGCGGGTCGCGCAGCACGCAAGCAACAGCGCCAACAGGCTGAGAGAGCCCTGACCGGAGACCCACTGAAAGACGCTCTCGATACACTTGCCAAACGAAGCGTTGCGGAGAAAAACGATCTTAAATACCTCAAGCTGGAATGGGATCAAAAAATCGGTGCGGTTCACGTAGAACTCACTCAGTTAACTGCTGATATCGAGCATGCCAAACAGCAGCGTAAAGCCTTATCTAATGCGCTTCAAAACAAACTGTTTGAGCAATATTGCTTTCTGAATGCACGTGGGGAAGAAAAATCCCTCAAAGCCATTTTCGCGCCAACAGCCAGCCCTGTCCCACCTGCAGGGGCCGGCGAGTGCGCGGCACCCAAACTGCTCCACTACGCTTACAAACACGGCTTTACCCCGCTTGCGATGGCCGAATTTTGGTGGGGCGTTTCACCAAAATCAGAAGTGCGTCAGCATAAAAAGTTCTACCCATCATGCCACGGCAAGTGCAATCCCATTCTTGGGCATATGCTGCAAGGGTTAAGCGTCGACCCAAACCCATTGGAAGAAAACTGGGCAGAAGATAAAGCGTTGGAAATTGTCTATCAAGACGACGCTATTGTCGTGGTGAATAAACCCTCTGGCCTACTCTCTGTGCCAGGGAAAACCATTAAAGACTCCGCGTACACCCGCGTTATCGATATGTTTCCTGACGTTGAAGGGCCGTTTGCGCTGCATCGATTAGACATGGCGACATCGGGCTTGTTGGTCTTTGCCCTCACGCGACGTGCGAACAAGAACTTACAAAAACAGTTCATTACTCGCGGCATAGAAAAACGCTATATCGCCATGGTGGAAGGCGTTGTTGAACAAACTCAAGGTGAGATCAATTTGCCAATGCGCGGCGACCCAGACGACAGGCCTCGTCAATTGGTCTGCTTTGAACATGGCAAGCCAGCAACAACTTATTGGCAGTTAATTTGTATTGAAAAGGGTCGCAGTAAGCTTCATATGTACCCGAAAACAGGCCGTACTCATCAGCTTCGCGTGCATTGCGCACATCACATGGGGCTGAATATGGCGATGGTAGGTGATGGTTTATATGGCGATAGAGATGCACGCCTTCACTTGCATGCGGAACAACTCGCGTTTGATCACCCTTACACGCACCAACGCATGACGTTTAGCGTTGATTGTGATTTTTAATCAATAGAAGACAGAAACAACTGGCGGGCACAGCATACTCATATTTTGTTAAATGAGAGCCCGTGCCTTCTCATCTCTAACTGGCGTTGGGAACGTGGGTTCATTGGTCTTTCAAACCACGCTCCACTCTCGCATCGCTAATACCCCCCGCATTAAACACATTCTGATAGCCTGCACCTTTAAGTGCATTCATTGCTTTACCTGAACGAACGCCGCTGAGGCAATACAAGCGAATTTCCGTGTCTTTGTCAGGGTAAAGCGCCCTGACTTCTTTAACGATCTCTGAATGAGAAATCCTTGCGTCACCCGGTATGTTATCGAAAAAATGCTCCGCTGCACTGCGGGTGTCTATCCAAACAGCCTCAGCATGGGCTGTCGCACTGAGCAGAATAGCCATTAGGGCAATGACAATGTGTTTAGTGCTCTGAAACGTCATGGTTTTCTTTTCCCTTAGCGATGAATGTTCCTATGGTTGCTGTTCCAATCTCTAACATTACCCATCTCCAATGCAAGCTTTGCTGAATGAGGTTCAGGCTTTACTCGCAGTTGTCTTGGTCAGATCAACAAACGTTTTTCGATCACCGAGCCTTTTTTATCTGATTGGGTGTTTTTCCATATTTCAATTTAAACACTCTGATAAAATTAGACACATTGTCATACCCCACCTCTAAGGCCGCATCCGTCACCGATATCGCCCCTCGTTCAAGAAGCGTATTTGCACGAACCATCCTTTTGTCTCGCAACCATTTTTGAGGCGTCACGTTATAAATATTTTTGAAGTCCCGATTAAAGCTAGAAATGCTTCTTCCAGATAATTGAGCCAAATCACTGACCGTTAAGTGCAGTATGTCTTCCGATTCAAGCAGCCGACGGAGATTTCGTTTGTTAGATATTGCCTTTTGGGCAAGCAATGCATGAATCAAATTTTTGTCACCCATATATGCTACAAGGTGCAATAACTCTTGGAGTTTAATATCCAAATAGCTTGAAGATTTTATATCAGACTGAATCGTACTGAAGAAATTGGCTAAGCCATTATCTTTTTCTTCCAGAAGGCAAAAGCCCTGATCTGTGTTTGAAACCAAATCGTCACTTTTCACCTTTTTCAAGTATTCGAGGATCGCCTGCTCATCAAAAAAGACCAAATAGGCTTTCAATGATTCGGTACTTTTTACGAAATCAGAATGCAAATTTAATCCTTGAGCAAGAAATATCGCCGACCCAGGGAACAACTCTGTTGTGCCGTTATCACTGTTAGTCAGCGTTTCACGACCACTTTCGATGTATATCAAACACGGTTGATTGGTATAAAACTCAATATCTGACAAGTCTTGTTCAAGCTGCTTTCGAAACACCACAGCATCGCCACTTTGCATCAGGACACTGACATCTTTCATCGCAAATAATGCCTGTGGAAGCACTAAAATATTCGTTTGTGTATATTCGTAAATTGTTTTCATTCTTGGCATTTACACCCATTCCATCGCGACCTACAGACTATAGCAATGACCAGCACAGAGCTTCACTCATCATGGGACATAAAGGAGCAAGTGGCCATCGGCGTCATGATAAAGTCACGCCAAGCAGCCTTAACTGGTGTGCCGATTTGGTGCTGCGCCCCCCTTTCCACCCTCCATGACCTCTTTATCTATCACAAGCCACTGTTTCGTCCCAACAAGGAAACACTCCTAACTTGCTCGCCGCATATACTTTTTACTGAAAGTCACCAATGAAGTGAGTGAACATGGCGTCGCAAACCGTGCTTTTGATCCGGTGCTACCTCTCGAACCACGAGACAAACACCCAGCCTGATCACCCAAGCGAAACCTTCCATGTTTTGCTGTATTCCCATGCCAATGTGGTCTCGTCATGGGCGCCTTCACCTTCACTTTTTGAACCATCAATTTGATAAGAGCATGGAGATTCACACATGAGTAAGTGGGTAATAGGGATGATAGTGATTGTTGTGCTCGCCTTCGGCACAGTGATTGGGTTCAACCTCTTTGTGAATAAAAAAATCGAGAACACACTGGCCAACTTGCCCGAGCCTGTGTATCCCGTGACCATCGAAAAGCTCACACCAACAGTGTGGCCACAAGGCATTAGTGCTATCGGTTTTATCGAACCCAACCAAGGGGTAGATGTATCCAATGAAGTCGCCGGTATTGTCACCGCGATTAACTTTGACAACGGTGATTCAGCGAAACAGGGCACTGTGCTACTCAGCCTTGATGCTTCGGTGCAAAAAGCTGACCTCAAAGCGCAACAGGTGCAACTTCCTTCCGTACGTGATGATTACAACCGCCTCGTCAAACTCTACAAAGAGCGCTCTGTATCTGAACAAAGCGTTGAAACAGCACAGTCAAAATACCAAGCAATGCTCGCCAATATTGAAAGCTTGCAAGCAACTATCGCATTGCGAGAAATCAAAGCCCCGTTTAACGGCCTACTCGGTATTCGAAACGTTAACCTCGGCCAATATGTGTCAGTAGGAACAGACATTGTTCGCCTTGAAGATCTGTCTGTGATGCGCGTGCGTTTTAGCGTGCCTCAGGCTGAATTAGGCAATATCAGTATCGGCCAAGCCATTTCGCTCACAGTCGAAGCTTTCCCTGGTCGCACCTACAAAGGCGCGATCAATGCTATTGAACCGGTAGTGAACAACCAAACGGGGTTAGTGATGGTGCAAGCCGAGCTGCCTAACGATGACAACTCCTTACGCGGCGGCATGTTTGCCGATGTGAACATCGCGCTGTCCAACCTCGACAATCAATTTGTGGTACCACAAACCGCCATTGTGTTCGCGCTATACGGCAACTCGGTATATGTGGTGGAAAAGAAAGACAACGAAACCCGCGTCAAACAAGTCACGGTTGAAGTCACTCAACGCAATGGCAACGACGCATTGGTCACTGGCGCACTGAAATTTGATGATGAAGTCGTCACCACTGGCATATTGAACTTAGGTAACAACGCAAAAGTAGACATTGTACCTAACCCAATTTCCGTACCCGATAAGATGCCGCAACTTTAAGGAGCCGGAAATGAAATTTACCGATATTTTCATACATCGTCCGGTAATGGCGGCGTCTCTCAGTGTGTTATTGCTGTTGCTTGGTTTGAACGCACTGAAAGATCTGCAAGTACGCCAGTACCCAGAAATGACCAACACCGTTATCACAGTGACCACGCCCTACCCCGGCGCTGATGCCAATTTGGTGGAAGGCTTTATTACTCAGCCACTCGAGCAAGCACTGGCACAGGTTGATAACCTGGATTTCATGACGTCAGCCAGCCAACTTGGCAGTTCCAGCATTGTGCTGAACATGATGCTCAATACCAACCCCGAAGGGGCTCTGGCGAATGTGCTTTCGCAAATTAACTCGGTGAGTAACCAACTTCCTAAAGAAGCCTATAACCCCTCGGTCACTTCATCGACGGGTTCCACCACATCCATTATGTATATCTCGTTCTTTAGTGGTGATTTGAACTCAAGCCAAATTGCGGACTACTTGGAACGCGTGGTCAATCCGCAGCTCTCAACCGTTAATGGCGTGTCTAATATCGTCATGATGGGCGGTGCGCCGTTTGCGCTGCGAATATGGCCAGATCCGAAAAAGTTAGGACAATATGACCTTTCAACAACGGACCTCGTCAACATTTTGCAGCAAAACAATTACCAATCTGCCGTCGGGCAATTCAATAGCTATTTCACGGTATTGAACAGTACCATCGACAGTCAGGTTGACACCGTTGATGGTCTGAAAAACCTGATCATCAAGAGTCAAGATGGCCAAGTCGTGATGCTTCAAGACGTTGCCGAAGTGAACATGAGCAAAAGCAGCGACAGTTCCCGTGCGTTGGCCAATGGACGTGAAGCGGTGATCATTGGCATTAATGCCACACCCACGGCGAACCCACTTGATGTAGCGGCAGGTATTCGTGTGCAGTTTGAATCTGTTAAGCGCAACCTGCCTTCTACGATCGATGCAGAAGTGCTGTACGACTCCACCTTAGCGATTACGGATTCTATCGACGAGGTGGTGAAAACCATCATCGAAGCCGCGGTGATTGTTATCATCGTGATACTGCTTTTCCTGGGCTCATTCCGCGCGGTGGTCATTCCAATTGTGACGATTCCGTTGTCATTGATTGGCGTCATGGCTGTTATGCAAGCCTTTGGTTTCACACTCAATTTGATGACGCTGCTCGCGATGGTATTGGCTATTGGTCTGGTGGTGGATGACGCCATTGTGGTGGTAGAAAACGTCGATCGGCATATCAAAATGGGCACCAAACCCTTTAAAGCCGCTATCGAAGCGACCCGAGAAATTGCCGTTCCGGTTATCTCGATGACCATCACACTCGCTGCCGTATATGCGCCGATTGCCTTAATGGGCGGCGTAACAGGGGCATTGTTCAAAGAGTTTGCGTTAACGCTCGCTGGGGCGGTGTTTATCTCCGGTTTTGTGGCACTCACCCTCTCGCCCATGATGTGTTCGAAAATGCTGAAGCCTCACGTGAAGCCAAGCAAATTTGAATCTACGGTAGAAAGCGTGTTGGGGGGAGTCACTAAGCGTTATGAACGCGCGCTTCATGCCGTATTAGATCACAAGCGTGTTGTGGTGGTCTTTGCCCTTTTTGTATTGGTATCACTGCCAATCCTCTTCAGCTTTATCCCATCACAGCTCGCACCCGATGAAGATCAGGGCGTGGTCGTCGTGATCGGCAGTACACCATCTACTTCAAACAATGACTATATCCAGTCCAACATGGAATTGATCGGCAAGATCATTTCCAAGCAACCTCAAGCGGAAGCGTCGCTTGCCATGATTGGTGTGCCTACCAGCAGCCAAGGGATTGCTATCGGGCCATTAATCCCATGGAGTGATCGAACGCAGAGCCAGAAAGAGATCTCAGCCACCATCAATAAAGAGGCAAAAAAAATCCCCGGCATTAATGCCACCGCATACCAAATGCCATCATTGCCCGGCGCGTCTGGCGGCCTACCAGTGCAATTCGTGATCACCAGCCCGGCAGATTTCGAAACCCTGTATAGCATCGGCAGCAAAATGCTGGAGAAAGTGAAGAACAGCCCGCTATTTGTGTATTCGGACGTTAACTTGAAATACGACTCAGGTTTGGTGCAATTAACCATCGACCGAGAAGCAGCAGGTGCGTATGGCGTCACTATGCAAGCGATTGGCGCCACATTAGGAACAATGATGAGCGGTGGCTACATTAATCGCGTCAACATCGATGGGCGTTCATATGAGGTCATTCCTGAAGTCGAACGAGCCAATCGTGCCAACCCACATCTCATCAATCAGTTCTATGTCACGGCGCAAAATGGTTCCGCCGTTCCGTTGTCGAGCTTGGTGAGTTTCACCGTTAACGGACAGGCCAGAACGTTGCCGCACTACAACCAAATGAACGCCATCTCAATTGAAGGTGTGCCTGCACCCAATGTTGCGATGGGTGATGCGATCAGCTTCTTAGAAGGACTCGCAGCCACGGACCTACCACAAGGTTACACCTACTCCTTCATGGGAGAAGCAAGACAGTTTGTGGAAGAAGGTAGCTCCCTGTACCTAACCTTCGCACTGGCATTGGCGATTATCTTCCTCGTGCTTGCTAGCCAGTTTGAAAGTGTTCGCGACCCTTTGGTCATCATGTTCACCGTACCGCTCGCCATCAGCGGTGCATTGATCGCGTTGGGCTGGACACACATGTCTGGCGAGACATCGATGAACATTTATTCTCAAGTTGGCTTGATCACCTTGGTCGGACTCATCACTAAGCACGGGATCTTGATGTGTGAAGTGGCAAAAGAAGAGCAAACCATGAAAGGCGTGTCTAAACAGGAAGCCATTGTTGAAGCCGCCACTGTGCGTTTGCGTCCGATCTTGATGACAACGTCAGCCATGATTGCGGGCTTGATACCTCTATTGTTCGCAACCGGTGCAGGTGCAGCATCACGCTATAACATTGGTTTGGTCATTGTGGCAGGCCTTGCGGTTGGCACCTTGTTCACCTTGTTCGTTCTTCCCGTGATGTACACCTATATCTCTGGCGGTCACAAGCTCCATGAAGGCGAGATGGATGATGAGCCCGATGAGCCAACCGCTATCCCTGAACAGCCTGAAACAACCCACTAAAGATCGTTTATAGGCCATAGACGGTAGATAAAAAAGCGCTCAGTCTTTTTGACTGAGCGCTTTCCTTATTTAACGGCTTCATCATCACTACTTTTAATCTTTGGCTTTGCGTATATACTGCGCCCCTTTCGTTTTTATCCAACGGCTTTCGACCTATGATTATTTTCACCACTAACTTCGGCGACATTGAAATCGAATTGGACTCAGACAAAGCACCAGTCTCGTCTAAGAACTTTTTGAAGTATTGCGAAGACGGCTTCTACGACAACACCCTCTTTCACCGAGTGATCAAAGGTTTCATGATCCAAGGCGGCGGATTCACGGCGAAAATGAAAGAGAAGCCAACCGACGCCCCTATTGTGAATGAAGCGAACCGTGGATTGAAAAACCGTATTGGCACAATTGCAATGGCCCGTACGGATGCACCGCATTCAGCAACTGCACAGTTTTTCATTAACTTAGAAGACAATGGCTTTTTGGATTACACCGCGACCACAAATCAAGGTTGGGGCTATGCCGTATTTGGTAAAGTGACAGCAGGAATGGACGTGGTAAACAACATTGGTAACGCAATGACAACACGCGTTGCAGGGCACGATGATGTGCCGATGGATCCTATTGTTATTCAAAGCGTCACCATTAAGTAATACGTTCTAAGCGGTTATTTAGATAAACAAAAGGCAGGTTCATAACCTGCCTTTTTTGATGCTTAATTTTTTGTTTAGTCAGTATGAACCTGCGACTATTTCGAAAGGCTTCGCTGTGACCACGTCGCTTCAACTTGCTGAACACCACAACACAACGCCATGATGATGCCGAAGCATGCGCCCTGAGTGATCATCGCCGTTCCCCCATAGCTAATGAATGGCAATGGGCTTCCCATCACAGGCAGTATGCCGCTCACCATACCAAGGTTAATGAATGCGTACAGAAAGAAACTCATCGCCAAAGCACCACTCACAAGACGTGAAAATGCTGACGGGGATTGACTCGCCAACCACAAAGTTCGACCTGAAATAAATAAGTACAGAAGCACCACAACTGCACTGCCCATGTAACCCCACTCTTCCGCAAGTGTCGAAAAAATGAAATCAGTGTGGCTTTCGGGAATAAATCCGAGTTGCCCCTGCGTAGCGCCCATGAATCCTTTTCCATCAAAACCACCAGAACCAATCGCAATCAAAGACTGGATGATTTGATAGCCAGATCCGAGCGGATCGGATTCAGGGTTCAAAAACTGAGTAACACGCATTTTTTGGTAGTCTTTCATAAAGAAAAACCACATCACGGGCACTATCGCAGCCACAGTTGCCAATACACCGCCAATAATTTTCCAACTCATCCCCGCAAGGTACAGCACAAACAGCGCGTACATCACGGTGAATATTGCACCGTCCAAATCAGGCTGGATCACAATCAATAACACAGGCAAGGCAGTGACTACGGCACACAATGCTATTTTCTTTAACCCAGGTCGCCCAGGATCTTTCACAATCAGCCATGCCATCATCATCGGCATGGCCACTTTGATCAATTCAGAAGGTTGAAAGCGAATGGGTCCCAATGCTAACCAGCGTTTTGCGCCATTCACGGTATCACCAGCAATGATAACCCCGAACAAAAGCACAATCGCGATAACGAAAAGCTTAGGTGCGAAATCTTTATAAATTCTTGCCGGAATAGTGGATAAACCCACGAGTGCCAAAATGGCCAACGCCGCGCGCGCTAAATGGCGTTCAAGGATTGGCAAGCTAAAGCCACTTGCACTCCAAACACTTATCGATCCCAAAGCAATCAACGCACAAATCGCAACAAACAACGGATAATCAATCCGCAAGCGATAGCTGTTCACAACATTCTCTATTTCACTCGGTAAAAAGGCGCGCAAGAATACCGCTAGTACGCAAAAATGCAACCTTATACGGTGGGATTAAGGTCTGCTCGAAGGGCTTTACGAATACGCCATGTCACCGCAGTTAGCATTCCGATACACAAGGTAATGACAGGTGCAGCCATCAACCCCATGGTCACTAAACGGCTAATGGGCTCAGGAAGCGAAGGCAGCAAGTAACCCATACCCGCCAACAAGAACACCCACATACTGGCACTCAGCCACGCGAAACGATGAAATCTCGGCACTTCATCCACACGCATTCCCATCATCATTGGCAAAACAGAACGCACACCCGGTACAAAGCGAGCAATAAACAGCGCAACCAAACCGTGGCGACATAAAAGCGCATCCACTGTACGCATTTGTTTTTCCGGTACCTTTGTTAACCAAGATTGCACCAGCGGAAATTTGTTAAGCCAGCGGCCTTGTAAGAACGCTAACCAACTTCCTATCGACGCGGCAATGATCAGCATTGGAAAGGCAATAAAGGGATCCAATACACCTACAGCTGAAAGCGTACCAACAAGTACAACGATGCTGTCACAAGGCAGCGGTGCGGCGGGAAGAAAACCGCTTTCTAGGCTGATTAGCATCGCCACAAGAATATAAATTAGGGTTGCACTACCAGGGGTTAGCAGTGCATTGAAATCTTGGTGCCAAATGGCGACCAATACGTCTTGGATTGCTTCAAACATTGTTTCTCCAAAATACCAAGGTGCAAGGAATGCGAGTTACGGGTTTCATTGGCTTTTTGTTGTCTATATTGATACTTCTTTGCGTGAATACAAAGAGTCAGGTGTGAATGTATCGTTCGACGAGAATGAATAAATCGATACTGCAAATTGGCACCTTGCCAGCCCGCGAGGCGATCACTATCAATGAAAGAATATGTGCGAGGTAGCCCGAACAAAACATGCCCCAAAGCCAATAAGCTCGCTATCGAAGTGAGCAATATTGGCCAACATAGTGGGTCTTTTTGTTCAGGGTTTGAAGCAGAAAAAAGGACACGTGACGAAGCCATACGCCGAGCCAACATGTCAATTTTAACATCGGGTGCGGATTCTTGATTAACAGCACTGTTTATCACATTCTCAGCGTGATTTAACCCAATCACACCAAGGGTGTAACCGCAAAATAACACCGTGAGCAATGCCATGATAAGCGGAAGCTTTTTGAGCAGTTTTTCCACGCAAAAACCAAGAAAATGAAGATGGTAACTATTTACTTCTAAACCCGATAAAAGACAACATTTTTGTCATGGATATATCATGTAAAGTTGAGCAAACCCTCAGCTTTACATATTAGTGAAAGGCGCAACAAAAAAAGGCCGAAGCTTTTTTAATGAATGCGCTTGTTGAGCGTTCAATCTCGCCGAGAAACAGCAGCCCATAATATAGCGGCACACGCTTTAATAATGTCATACTGTAAAGTCAAGCTGCCGTCAGCAAGAACCCTGCCGAACCCGCAGATCAGAACAACAACGTCGTGCCTAAACGCACCTTCACTCAAGGAAAGAGTAGAAAGATGGAAATGAATAATCTGCCATTTGGCACAACAGACTGGGAAACAATCACGCCGACTGAACACACTGGCGAAACAGGTGTGGCTTACTGGCGCACTCAAAAATTCGGCGAGATAAGAGTGCGTATTGTGGAGTACTCAGCCGGTTACCTCGCGGATCATTGGTGCTCAAAAGGACACATTCTATTTTGTCTGTCGGGTGAATTAACCACAGAGCTAGATGACGGCAGCATTCACGTATTGAAGCCCGGCATGAGCTATCACGTTGCGGATAACGCCGAAGCCCATCGCTCATCCACTGAAATTGGCGCAAAGCTGTTTGTGGTTGATTGATTCTGTAGGCAAGGCGTCAGTCAACAGCGCCATTACTTAAGCAATCTTCGACTGATAAGGGATGACAAGAGCGTATGTTCTCCCTGCACAGATCAAACCTCCCCATTGATTGCCGTAGATTGGATAAAGGTGTACCTTCTCGCACTTATCAGAAAGGCCGTATTTGCAGTGATTTAACATAGAGGCGAAATGCTTACTTTTAAAAATGATGCCGTAGAATGGCTTTCAACGCTCGCGGACGGGAGCGTTGATCTTTTCATCACAGATCCACCCTATGAATCACTGGAAAAGCACAGAAAAATTGGAACAACGACAAGGCTGAAGGTAAGCAAGTCTTCAAGCAATCAGTGGTTTGATATTTTTCCCAATGACCGCTTTGAAGCGCTTCTAAAAGAGGTCTATCGCGTTCTAAGAAAAAACTCTCATTTCTATTTATTCTGTGACCAAGAAACGATGTTTGCAATCAAACCGATTGCAGAAAAAGTAGGCTTTAAATTCTGGAA
This sequence comes from Enterovibrio sp. FF113, assembly GCF_041439165.1. Classification (NCBI taxonomy): domain Bacteria; kingdom Pseudomonadati; phylum Pseudomonadota; class Gammaproteobacteria; order Vibrionales; family Vibrionaceae; genus Enterovibrio; species Enterovibrio sp. FF113. The sequence continues at coordinate 106,293 of NZ_JBGONO010000003.1, forward strand.
GCCGATCATTTGGGATAAAGTCACGATTGGCATGGGTTACCACTATCGTGCTCGTCATGAATATATTCTGTTTTTCGAGAAGGGAAAAAGAAAACTCAACGACTTAGGCATGCCTGATATTCTCGTTAGCAAAAGAGTCTACAACGGGTACCCCACTGAGAAGCCAGTTCCGCTGATCGAGATGCTCATCTCTCAGAGCAGCACAGAAGGTGAATTAGTTGTCGACCCGTTCTTCGGATCAGGTGCAACGTTAGTCGCCGCAAAAAATCTTGGGCGAAATTATATGGGGTGTGACCTGTCTGATTCTGCGCACGAACATTTTCACAAAAGAGTGTCTGAAAACTAGCGATTCCGTCGTTATTTCTTACCTCCTAGATTGCTTCAATACGGTCTCTAGGAGGTCATCACATTGATCAGAACGTTCGCCTTACGCTCCCCACCCACTGCACCACAAATCTCTCGCGTCTTTGTCCAAAAATGTCCACGCAACAACACGAGTGACCTTCTGGCCTTGTGCCATGTCGATGGTTTTCACTTCTTTGGCACCAACCGCTTTCAATGCCTGATAAATGGCGGGGAGATTTTCTTTCTTCGACACCATCGTCGTGAACCAAAGACATTGATGCTTGAAGTCTGCGCTTTGAGTGATCATGCGATTGACAAACGCGGCTTCACCACCGGGACACCAAAGCTCTGCGTTTTGACCGCCAAAATTCAAAACAGGTTTGCCCTTCCCTTTAGTGAAGTCTTTCGCGTTTGTATGTGACATCGCGTGGGAAGGACGGTTTTCGGCGCCTTTCTTGCGCGCATTGGCTGCAAGGTTACGCACTTTACGCTCAGAACCTTTGGTCGCCTCTTCCATTGAGGTATGGAATGGCGGATTACACAGGGTGAAATCAAAACGTTCTTTGGCGTTAATCATGCCGGTGAAAATATTGTCGGGGTTGTTTTGCAAACGACACTCAATACCGCCTTTCAGCGTTGGGTTAGTGTCCACCAGCAGCTTGGCACTTTTAACAGACACTGGATCAATGTCTGCACCCACAAATTGCCAGCCATACACCCGGTGACCGACCATGGGATACACACAGTTTGCCCCCATCCCGATATCTAACCCTTTAACCTTTTTACCCGTCGGAATATTGCCGTTATGGGTGTCAGCAAGAAGGTCTGCAATGTAATGCAGATAATCCGAACGTCCAGGAATAGGCGGGCACAAGTAGCCTTTAGGTATGTCCCAAAAGCTAATTTGGTAGAAGTGATTCAACAGGGCTTTATTCAGGATTTTGACCGCGTCGGGATCAGAAAAATCCACCGACAATTCGCCAAAGGGATTCTTTTTCACAAAAGCGCTCAGCGCTGGCGTACTTTTTACCAACGCTGGGAAGTCATAGCGCGCACGATGCGGATTGCGCGGATGCAGGCCCTTTTTCAATTGTGGGGATGTCTTGCTCGGTTTTGCCATGTTGAAGTCCAGTTGGTGCTGTCTGGGAATCGCAGGGCTGGCATTCTACGCGCTCAATGCCATCTCGGGTAGTCACATTTGAGCAATGCTTTCCGTGTCTCCACGATTTGCTTGCCTTTGTTCAAGATGACGGCACTTGAATACTGTGTTCTGTTGGTTGAGGCGTGATGGTAAGCACTTTCACACCATTTGGAGTATCAAACCGATGCCACACCATTTCTGGCACGACGATCAGCTCGCCTTCAGACAGAGATACTGGCCTTTCTTCCCCGTTTTCCAATAGAAATACCGTGGTTTGTCCTTCAATAATTTGTACTAACTCGTCACCAGGGTGACGCTCCCATTCACTCTTCCCGTCATAGTAAGCGATAAATACCCCTCCATCTCGATACGCCGACAAGGTATCAAATGCGTCAGTGCCTTCTCCACTCAACGAATGTTGTGGCGTCCTTCCGGCGAGAAAGGTGACCTTTTCAAAGGCATTTCTGATGTTGACTCGTGATCCCCTCATTTCTCGCTCTCCTTTCCCGTGCTTGTGCTTTGTTTGTTGAACCAACTATCGAGTTTCTCGGTAGCTTTCTCACCATGCTCTGCTTTTACATGCATCACTACCGCAGCGGCAGCAGCCACCAGTACACCTAGGTCGTCCGAGAACCCTACCGCAGGGGTCAGGTCAGGAATGGCATCAATAGGGCTAATAAAGTAACCCAATGCCGCGAACATGGTGGTTTTCGCCCACTTGGGTGTGTCGTCATCCGTGGCGGAATAGTAGAGCCTCAGCGCTTTTTCCAACACGTCATAACCGGCTTTTTGCGCGAAGTTGCGCGTTTTTGTCCAAAAGCTATCTTCTGAATACTCATCAAGATATTTGTTATCACTCATTACAGCTTCCTTCTTACGCCCTAACAGCATCAAGATGCTTAGAACTATCGCAATTGTTCGACATTAGTGGGAAAGTTTCGGCGCATCCAGCACGAAGATGAGAACTTTTTCACAATCAGCAGTATTGAGAAATTGGCTTTGTGAATAGGCTGTTATAGTGTGCGGCTAAATTTAATAGATACGCCCAAAAAATCTCAAGATGATTGGGTATAAGACACATGTTAAGGAAAACGGCTGATGACAAAGTGGTACATGGTTCGCCGATGGATCACCTCTCAATTTCAGCATCTGAGCGGTAAGCACGTCGCCGTTGCGGTACTGGCTTATGCCGCACTGAGTTGGGTGTTGCTTAAGGCAGCAGGAGAGCAAGAACTTACCACACCAATTGTTGATTTTGTTTACTATTTACTCGTGACCGCTTCGACGGTCGGTTACGGCGATATGTCTCCACAGACAGACGCAGGAAAATGGGTTGCCGCCCTTTTTGTTATTCCCTGCGGTTTAGGTATTTTTGCGATAGGTGTTGGCCGTTTAGCGGGTATCGCCATTCAGTTTTGGCGTAAAGGATTAACAGGAAAAAGGAGCGTTGACGTGTCTGACCACATTTTAATTTTGGGCTGGAATGAAAGCCGTACCCTACACCTCATCGACATGTTGCTCCATGAAGAAAAAAACAAGCGCCCTATTGTGCTTTGTGTTCGAGTGGACATTGAAAACCCGCTGCCGAAAGACATCGATTTTGTTCGCACCACCAGCTTTACCGATGAAACGGCCATGGCACGTGCGGGTGTTAAAGATGCTAGCTGTATCATCATTGATAACCCAGAAGATGACATTACGTTTGCGGCTGCCTTGTTCTGCGCAAGCAAGAATCCCGATGCACACATTCTCGCGTACTTCCAAGACGAGGTGTTAAGCAACCTGTTGAAAACACATTGTCCAAAAGCTGAATGCATTCCGTCGGTGTCTGTTGAGATGATGGCAAAATCCGCGCTCGATCCTGGCTCTTCTGAGCTTCATCATGAGCTACTGAATACCCGCAAAGGAATGACCCAATACGCAGTCAGCTACCCCGCCGATGCAAAATACACGACGGTGAATGCATTGTTTCTGAGCATGAAAGAAAAACATGATGCCACGCTGATTGGCATTCGCCGAGATAGTAATGTGCAGCTTAATCCGCCACTGGATGCAGAAGTAATACCAAACGATTTGTTGTTTTACATTGCTGATGAGCGCGTGACAGATTTTAGCTGGGAGCACTAACGAGCAAAATGCCTTTTGCCTAGGTATGAAATGCCTATATAAAAAGCCAAATGCAACACATAGAGAAAGGGAGCTATCACAGCTCCCTTTCTCTTGCTCATCAGAAAACAACAAAAGTGCTTAGTCCTGATGAAGCGTTCTACGCAAATTACGGCGAACTAAATAGCCAAGTTCCCTGCCTTGCTTACCAAGATAAGCGCCAAGCAAACCACCAAATCTCGCGCCATCTTTCGCGCCTTCGTAAACCAAATCAAACAGATTGTTTTCCATTTCTGTCAGATAATTATTACGATCATCACTTTCATACCACGCCTGCGTTTGTGCGTTTAGCGGCGCATCAATCAAGGTAAGTTTTTTCTCAAGCGGGAGCTTAACGACCATCTGGTTCATGAGTTTCAGCAAATTAAACGGACGAGCTGCTTCATCACGACGTGCGAACTCTGCTGCATAACAAACAGGGGCGATTTCCAGGCCCGTTTCATCCAGCATGCAATGACGCAACAAGGTCGCTGTACTTTCAGGCCAGATTTCCACTTCCGTTGACGGGCTGTCGACAACATAGTCCCACTCGTAACCATAACTGGCGGCATCAACTTTATTGAGCCCGACGACCAATCGGCTATCTAACTTATCGCCCAATGCAGGCACAAGCACTTCTGTTATCAAGCGATAACCACTGTTGAGGTTTCTTTCCGCCGCGTCCAACACCACAACAACCATATCGATAAGCGGATTACCGTTGCTGTCCCGCTCTGTCAACGTTGCTGCCAACTGCATGTCCAGCATAGCGTCTTGTTCAGGATTGCCCGTATGACCTGGATAATCCCAAACCACTAAATTGCCCATTTCATAGCGACCAGCATCCGACGAACTTGGCTCTAAAAGCGCGCCACCAAACAATGCCTTGATAGTAGATGTCTTGCCAACGCCTTGCGGCCCAGCAAACAGAATGTTCAGGGGTTGTGCTTCCAATTGATGCAAGCGAAGTTGAAGCGCTGCTTTTTTGAATTCATCCAACAAAGAAGAATGGCTGATATCCATTGCTAGTTGCCGAGAAAATGCGGTGCTATTTTGCATGGGGTTGCCCTCAATGAGTACTACGTAACCAAATGCAACTATAAGCAAAGCAACAGAGTGAATCTGTCTCGCTCTTGATAGTCTTTAACAATTTATTTACTTACAGGTTGTCGTGCGGAATAGAGCTGAGGGATAATCGAAAGGAGGATCGCCCTAATAACGAGCCCTCCAGCGTATTTTTCGAAAATAAATGGATGAGAGAAGATGTTAAATCGTCATACCCATTTGTGCGCGAATTGTGTCTGAAACAATGTCTCCCATCGCTCGACCATGACGCCCCAGAAACGCACCAAGTTGCCCACCGAAACGATCGCCATCTCTCGCGCCAACGTGCAAACTATCAAAACAGAGGTTTTCGATGCTTTGCATGTAAATCAATTTGTCATCATGATCACGCCATTGGTCATCACCACAAGTCAGAGGCTGATTCAGCAACAATAAACGCTTTTCCTCTGGCAGGTCAGCCAACATTTTTGCCATGAGTTTTTGTAAGTTATAAGGACGACCATTTGGCGATTCGCCGGCCAACGCACTGTAAGCCAACAGGCATGTTTGAATACCCGTGTTGTGAGCTAATCGATAGCGCAAGGTCGCTGCGGTGCAATCAAGCCAAATCTCTGCATCCAACGGCATAAGCACATTCGCGTGTGTCCCACGAATATGCCTGGCAACTTTATCGGCTTTGTTCATCAAGATGGTCAAGCGATTTTCTGTCATCGCTCCCATCATGGGCACAATGGAATGGCAGATATCTAAATAGCAATCATCAATATTGCTGCTGGCGGAGTCCAAAACCACAATCACGCGATCAATCAACGGCTCATTATCTGCATTGGTTTCTGATAGCAGTGCGCCAAGCTCACTCCATCGCTCCTGCGCGGGCTCATTTTCGCTCGGCAGATCTGCCTGCCACACGGTGAGTTGATTCAATTGCTGACGGCGAATCTTCGAAGAAGCGTCGCTTTCATCGTTTTTTAAATCAGCAGCTCGCCAATCATACCCACCAAAAAGTGCCTGCACGGTCGCTGACTTCCCTGCACCTTTTGACCCGATGATCAGTAGATTGAGTGTGTTATGGGATAGCACCTGAAGGCGACGGTCAATACGCGCCTTGTAACTGGCATCCATATCAGTAGACGCAGACACTTGCTGAGATATCGCGTCAAACAAGGGCAAACTAGACATCGCGTTAAGCGCTGGCTTCTTGCCGCTCTCGGACACCTGCGAGCGAAAAATTCTTGGATTAAAAATCGATGTGTTGACGTGGTTATCGAACTGCATAGTGCGGGCTCTCCTCTCCATTAGAATCACTGCTGAACCTTATGCTCTTGCTTCCCTACTATATGCATAGATATGACCAGCGAAGTGTCTCGCACTTGATAGGATCGGATAGTTTTCGCCGTGAATTTATCACCCTTGCGCTTTTAGGCCGCTAGACGCTCAGTTGCATTCATCACTAAATTTGACTACTTTATCAACAGTTGTAACCAAACCATCTGTAGCCAAAACATCAAGGAGGATAGCGAATGAATACGTGCACGCATGATGACAGCGCAGTGCTATTCCATTGGTACAACAACGATATCCAACTCGCCTACGACTTCCCTCGCGATTGATCCTCGCTGACGCACTCGCGTCGATATTTCACCTCGTTTAAACACTCACAATTTGCTCGCACGTCCCTTTTTTGTTGGGGTCGGTTTGTGGTTTCTGCGCTTTCCTGATCGCTCACTCGTGAATCATCAGGCGAAGAAAACACCGTCCGTGCGAGCGTAAAAAGGATCAATCCTATGAAACGCTTACCAGAACCGTTCCGTATTAAAATGGTTGAACGCATCAAAATGACCACCCCTGAACATCGCGCGCAAGCATTAGAAACCGCGGGGCTCAACCCGTTTTTGCTCAAAAGCGAAGATGTTTACATTGATCTGCTCACCGACTCCGGTACAGGCGCAATGAGCGATAACCAGTGGGCTGGCATGATGATGGGCGATGAGGCTTATGCAGGCAGCCGTAACTACTACAACTTGTGTGATGCGGTAAAACACTTCTTTGGTTATGAACTCACCGTGCCGACCCACCAAGGGCGTGGCGCAGAGCAAATTCTGTTCCCTTGTTTAATTGAACGGATGCGTCAGGTACGCGGGGGCACAAACCCTGTGTTTATCTCTAACTACCATTTCGATACCACCGCAGGTCACGTTGAAATGAACGGTGGTAAGGCCATCAATGTGCTGACCGAAAAAGCCTTCGACACCGACACCTATGACGACTGGAAAGGCAATTTTGACCTCGATACATTGCGCGAGACCATTGCGCAGCATGGCGCGCACAATATCGCAGCCATTATTACTACTATTACTTGCAACAGCTCCGGCGGTCAGCCGGTTTCCATGGCGAACATGCGCGAGGTTTACCAAATCGCCAAAGAAGCCGATATTCCGGTGGTGATTGATTCCGCGCGCTATTGCGAGAACGCTTGGTTTATCAAACAGCGCGAAACGGGTTACGAAAACCACTCGATCACTGACATCATTCGCGAAATGTATACTTATGGCGATATGCTCACCATGTCTGCCAAGAAAGATCCACTGGTGAATATCGGCGGGCTTTGCTGTGTGCGCGACCATGAAGAACTGTTCCAAGCCGTGCAAACACGCTGCGTGCCCATGGAAGGTTTTATCACCTATGGCGGGATGGCTGGCCGTGATATGGAAGCACTGGCAAGAGGTTTACACGAAGGTGCGGAGGAAGATTACCTTAACTACCGAATTCGTCAGGTGGAGTATTTGGGCGAGCGTTTACGCGAAGGGGGAATTCCCATCCAATACCCAACAGGGGGTCATGCTGTGTTTGTCGATGCGGGGAAAATGCTGCCTCATATTCCCGCCGAACAATTCCCGGGCCATGTGCTCGCTAACGCCTTATATGTGGAAGCCGGTATTCGCGCGGTTGAAATTGGCTCTTTGCTGCTTGGGCGAGACCCATCAACGGGAGATCAGAAACCATCCCCGATGGAGCTGATGCGACTCACTATTCCCCGCCGCGTGTACACCAACGACCACATGGATTACATCGCAGACGCGTTGATTGAACTTAAAGAAAAAGCCGCGTCGCTTAAAGGGCTCGATTTCACCTACGAGCCAACAGTGCTGCGACACTTTACGGCCAAATTTAGAGAAAAAACGTAGTATCGGATTCATACCACATCTCCTCCCTCTTATCAGGGAGGGGATTTTTAAAATCAAAACTAATTATGAAAGTATATCTCCGACATGTCCTTTCTTATTAATTTAAATAACTTCCCCTCCCTATACCCACATTATCAACAGCATAAAAAAGAGTTTTACCTCAGACTCCATCTAAATAATAAAAGTAATTTCACCATGCCTTAATAATTGGACGTGAATCAAAAGTCATACACAGTGTGAATTCACCAAAAATAAACCATTGCCTTGTTTCAGGCTGTTACTATCCTTTCAGTAGCCTGATTTAATGTTCAGACAATCCCCTTCCTCTCTCACCATTAAAAGTGGTTCAGGCTGTAGTCATTATAAAAAGACTAATAGCTGGCGTTCAAGCCAATCAACATTTAATGGATAAATACCATGTCTATTCATATATATAGAAACAACATCATCACGCATGAAGGTCAATCTACCGTGGATGATTTCATTACTGAAATCCAAGCCAAGTTTGACGAAATAAACGAAGTAGAAAATCTCACTGTATATTCTGGCTATCATGGAGATGAGAATGGAGACTGGTTCATTGATTTTGATGACCAAGAAGTGGCCGACACAAAAAAATCGGCCACAAATTTCAAGAAAGCCTCCGTTTTTTTCATTTCCAAAAAAGCGTCAACGCTACTCAGTGACGAAGATATAAAGTCTGCCTGCAAAAAGGGAAATGTTTTTTTCACATGGTGTGATAGTGACACAAAAATCAAATGAATTATGGGGGAACTTGCCGCATAAAGCACCCCACTCTGGTTTCTAAACTTCCCTATTTACACTGTATGAGGATATTCCCATGGCAGATAATGCAGAAATCAAAGCCACTGAAATAAAACCACCAGCCAGTAACCCGCATAACATTGAGGCGACGAAGTACTACATTTTCAATCAAACGGGCAACATAATGATGTCCAGCACCATAGATTCGAATACACCTATCTCTGAGGACGTTCAGAAGATTTTTTCTGAGGTTTCTGTGTTTTTTGCGGGGATGTCTCGGGCAATGAGCACAACCAAAAACCCTGCAACGGGTAAACCTTACTCCTTGTATAACTATGCCGCTTTAGAGAGTGTCATAAAAGGTTCGGGCTTGTTCGTTCATGTCACAGAAGAAGACGTCACCCACTCCAGCAAAAGCGGCGGCGCAACGTTCAGCAAGGAATTAATTGAATCACTACTTGGGCTCGCAACCGGACTGGGTGGGCTCGCCTTTGCCTCTTCCATGATCTCATCAATTGGCCAAGAAGGTTTAAACATTTCAGCCAGTCAGGATAAAACCAACAGTAAAGTCGGCAACATCGTTTTTGTTTGTGAATACCTCTTGGGCATGCCTTCTATCAGCGCCATTGTTGTCTACGCTGATATGGCGAAAAATGAAGTCGCCTTTAAGGCCGGTCCTTGCATAAAAGGTCATTCGTCTAGCGTTACGCTGACTATGCACAAAGACACCTATATGTTCGTAACACCCACTTTTATTCATGAATATGCTGGCGATCTTGGCTCTATTAATTCCGATCCTCAGTATTTGGCGATGATCAACTGGCTTGGCGGGCTGCTACTTAGAACGCCAACGATATTTAATGTTGCTGATAGGGGTAACGGATACGCATCTGTTGATTCAGGCTCAGCACTTGTTGCCGGACATTCCTACGCACTGCAAGGTCAGTTCCTTCCTACCGATAAAGTCTCTCTCAAATGGGCATCGGGAGCGACAACCTCTACCTTCTCAGAACCGAATTACACTGGCGATCAAATTGCTTTCACCGTCAATGGCACCATGGATGACGAATCAGCCATCAATGTGGTCTTGACCGATGGCGGTAAAGATACCGTGGTTGCTTCCTCTCCAGGATCATTCACCGTCACCAGCGGTACCTAAGCCAGAACGCCGCTTTACCGCCTAGGTAAAACGGCGTTTTATCAATGGTGCTTTGAGCGATAACCATGGAAACGACGCGAATCGAATTGTTCAGTGACTTCTTCCCCCCGCTTCTTCTTGTGATGGCTGGCGCTATTTTATTACTTATTATTTATGCCATATGGGGTAAGCGTCGACATATCGCACCCAAAGAACCCACCCCGAAAGAAAAACTCGCACCATCACGCTATGTCATCCTCAATGAGACGGGAAACATCGTCATTGCAAGCCATCGCCCTCCGAGCGAAAAGCTCCCTGACGACGTCCAAAAGTTGTTTCTCGAAGCCATCAGCATGCTATGTATGATGACAAAAGCCGTCGCCTCAACCACCGACCCACAGACAGGCAGACCATGCTCCATCTACAACCAATACGCACTTGAACAGATGCTGGCGCATCACCCTCTATTTGTTCATATTGGGCAAGTATCGACGGAATATGAGGTACGAAAAAACAATGATTTAATAAAGAAAACGTCTGATGACATGTTTGGAGTGAAAAACAATGACAACGTGAATAAGAAAATCAAAGCGATTTACACCAGCATGGAACTCGCGGCAAAAGCCGTCAGTCAAAGCGGTGAAAATGCACACGCCAAGTTTGGCTATTTAACGCTGTACTGCGAAGACATCATGGGGGTACCTGTGATCACGGCAGTGCTTACCCACTTAGGGAGAGAGGAATCAGCAAAACTTCAGGTGCTTGCAACGAAACCGCTATGGAACATAAAAAAAGACGTCATCAATATGCGAAGAGATTCGTACCTATACAACAGCCCTTCCATGCAAGAGCAGTTCTCTTTGGACACACTGACTGACGCCTTAAAACGTACTCAATCGCCCTCATATCCGCCAGATAACGAAAACGATTAACCCGTTTTCCCCTCAATCAGCGGCGTAAATTAATGGGTCTGAAGCCTGATCGCGCCCACGAGCGCATCCAACCCCGCCTGTACTTTCGAACGTGGACAGCCAAGGTTCAATCGCACATAACCTTGTCCAACCTCGCCATAAACGCCGCCGTCCATGATTGCCACGTTGAAATGTTCAATCAGGTCACTTTGTAGTTTTTGCATATCGAGATTCAAAGCAGAAAGATCGAGCCATGCCAAATACGTGGCATCTGGCACCTGATATTGCACGTTAGCAAAGGCACTATTCAACGTATCACGCACCAGCTCATGGCTTTCTTTCACATACGCATTCAACGCAGTCAGCCATGTTTCTCCGTGGTTATAAGCCGCCATCATCCCGATGACACCCAGGATGGATGGAGACGATAGTCCGTCTACTTCTTTCAGTTTGAACAAATAGTCATTACGCGATTGTTCGCTAGAAATCATGGCATACGCGCCATTAAGCGCCGGAATATTGAAAGACTTAGACGCCGAAGTCACCAATGCCCAACGCTGTTTCATGCCAAAACCCAACCATGGCGTATGTGCTTTTAACGCAACATCCATGTGAATTTCATCCGAGATCAACGCAACATCATGTTCATCGCAAAGCGCTGCAATCCGCTCAAGTTCTTCGCGCCGCCAAACTCGCCCCGTTGGGTTGTGCGGGCTGCATAACAAGAACACGGTGGTGTCAGGTTGCGCCAGCTGTTGTTCCAGTAGCGGCCAGTTAATCTCCCAACCGCTGGCGGTTTTTAGCAACGGATTGCGAATACAGCGACGACCTGCGCCTTCGACCAGTTTGTCGAATGCATCATAGGCGGGTGTTTGAAACACGATGCCATCGCCAGCATGGCTCCATTTCTCAATCAACTTGGCAATGATATAAATCACCGATGGGCCATAAACAAGGGTGTCTTTATCAATCTGGGTATCGAATCTGCGTTGATACCAGCGTTCAATCGCGCCTTTAAAATCATCGTGATTCCAACGGCTATAACCCAGCACCGGATGCTCTAAACGTGCTTTTAATGCGTCAATCACGGCATCTGGTGCCGCGAAATCCATGTCTGAAATGGTGAACGGTAGCAAGCCCGCTTTGCCAAATCTGTCCTGCACATAATCCCATTGCGTGCAGTAAGTGCCCATGCGGTCAACCGGCGTATCAAAATTCATTGTTGTCATTTTCTCATCCACACAAACAAGAAAACCCTCGGTCTGACTTTGACCGTCAATCCGAGGGTTTTAGGGGGAACCGTTTAATTAGCTCGCGGTCATCAACGCTTGCATTTCATTCTTCACAAGGTGTACTTGCGTACCAATAACCACTTGCAGGCTATGTGCATCGAGCTTAACCACACCCAATGCGCCGTAAGCTTTCAGCTTGCCAGCATCCACCAAATCCATGTTGTCGACCGTCAAACGAAGGCGAGTGATACAGTTGTCTAGCGAGGTGATATTACCTTTGCCACCAAGGGCTTTCAGAATCGCTGCACCTTTACCTGATTCGTTGATAAATGCCGCTTCTAGCTCGCCATCTACTTCCGCAGTATCCACTTCACGACCGGGTGTTTTCAGGTTGAACTTCAAGATAGCGAACTTGAATACGGTGTAGTAAACCGCAAACCATGCCGCTGCGACCACTGGCACCAAGTACCACTTGGTTGCTGTGCCTTGCAGTACGCCGAACACCAAGAAATCGATGATATTGCCATCAGTGTTACCAATGGTCACGTCCAGCAAGCCCATTACCATGAAGCCAAGGCCAGTCAGGATTGCGTGAACCACATACAGCACAGGGGCAACGAACAGGAACAGGAATTCCAACGGCTCGGTAATACCACCGACCACACACGCCACCACACCAGAGATCAGTAGGGCTTTAATCTTTGAGCGGTTTTCAGGTTTAGCGCAGTGGTACATCGCCAATGCTGCACCAGGAAGGCCACCCAAGAACGCAGGCATCTTACCTTGAGATAGGAATGCAGTGACTTCTGGCGTGAAGCCGTTCGTTTCCGCACACGCTAGCTCAGAGTAGAAAATATTCAGTGCGCCAGAGACTGTCTCGCCACACACCGCCATGGTGCCACCCGCTTCGGTAAAGCGTACCAGCGCCACCAGAATATGGTGCAAGCCGATTGGCAGCAGAAGACGCTCACCCGTGCCGAACAGCATTGGGCCAAACGCGCCAGCACTTGCAATCAGATTGCCGATACCGTTGATGCCAGCCGCAAAGTAAGGCCACACGAAGGGGACCAGCACACCGACCACACCCAGTGTAATAGCCGAAATGATAGGAACGAAACGCGCACCACCGAAGAATGCTAACGCATCGGGCATTTTGAAGGTGTAGAAGCGCTGATGCAGTCTAGCAACGATAATACCGACCATCACCGCACCCAAAATACCGGTGTCGATAGATTCAATGCCAATAATGCTCTTCACGCCATAGGCTTTACTTGCAACAGGATCGCCAAGCACGTTGGCCACTGTCAGGAAGAAGTTGATAGCAAGGTTGAACGCGGCATAGCCAACGAAGCCTGCAAAAGCGGCAACGCCTTTCTCTTCACGCGCCATGCCAAGCGGAATCGCAATGGCGAACATAACAGGCAAATAAATGAATGCCACCAAGCCAATCTTGGTCATCCACATGAACAGGTATTGAAGCAAGATGTTATCTAAAAAGGGGATGGCTTCACGGATTGCTGCGCTCGACAGCGAACTGCCGACCCCAAGCAAAATACCCGAGAACGCAAGGAGGGCCACAGGCAGCATGAAGGTTTTGCCAAGGCTTTGCAGAAACTCCCACATAGTGGTTTTTGTCGCTTTGTTCGTCATAACAACTCTCCGAAACATGAGAACATGACAGAAGTGACGGGTCATCGGACCAGCACACTGAATAAGTGATTTCGGGGCCATCATAGGGGATTAAAATTTTGGTAAAACGTTTTATCAAAACAAATGTGATCTCTGCATACTCTCTTAATCCACAAATTTGATCCGGTTTAAAAAACGGGAAAATAACAGTATCCTTTCGGGGTAAAACGTTTTATCAAGGCACCCTGCCCTAAGACCAAAAAGGAAAACACTTGAAGAAAGTGACGATCACGGACGTGGCTGAGCATGCTGGTGTTTCTGTTACCACAGTGTCGATGGTGCTCGGCAACAAAGGGCGGATATCGGCAGATACGATTGAAAAGGTCAATAACGCGGTGGCGGCCATTGGCTATGTGCGCAATCGCGCTGCGGCAAATCTGCGCTCTAACAGCAGCGAAATCATTGGCCTGATTCTTAAAGACATCAGCGATCCTTACTACGCACAAGTTGCAGCTGGGCTTTGTGAAGAAACGGAAAAGCAGGGCTACATGGTGTTTCTCACCCAAAGCAGCGATGAAGCCAAATTTGAACAATGCGTACTAACCATGGCAAGACAAGGCGTGGGTGGCATTGCCTTCTGCCCAGCCAATGAAAACCAACACGTCGATGTGGATGCGTTAAAAGCGCACAATCTACCGTTGGTGTGTATTTCGCGCGCTTCAGTGAATCAGCAGATTGATTATGTCGGCCCCGATAACGCCAGCGCGGCGAAAATGGCAACGGAGCATTTGATCAATCAAGGGCATCGTCGCATTGCATATGTGGGTGGAAAAATCAGTTCACTCTGTCGCGCCGAACGCGTAGGCGGATATTGCAGTACCTTGATGCAGTTTGGGCTGCCCTTCAAACCTGAGTGGGTGGTGGAGTGTGACGCAGGGCAAGCGCCCGCCGCCAATGCGGTCGAACAGTTACTGATCAATCATCCGCAAGTGAGTGCGGTGTTATGTCACTATTCGTCGACCGCGGTTGGGGCGGTACAAGGCATTCATCGCCTTGGGCGATCTGTTGGCACCGACAATCTTTTTAATAAGCAAATCTCAATTGTCGGGTTTGATGCGGTGCAAGAAGCTGAGTTGTCAGAGCCCCCGATTACTTTCGTTAATTCTGATGCGAAAGAGATTGGCCGGCAGGCTGCAAAGCGTCTGATTGAACAGTTTGAAACCAGCGACACTGTCGCCCGTAAAGTGATTGTGGCGCCAACATTGGTCAATGCGACGACAGAGTAAGATGCGTTGGGGCGCATGCGCCCTTCTGTTCTTTTCGTCACCCTCAAAAAACTGCTACATTAGCGCCCATCATTTATCAGATTTAATTACATCATTTTGGAATTATTCAATATTTCGTGCATGGGCAAGCCACTGCGTTTGGAAGGCTCTTTAGCAGGCTGGCAAGCGCTTTACTGGGACAACCAACTCGTGTCTCAACTTGCCGCCAGTGCCGACCCAGACGGCGAGAAAACCCATACCTTTCAGCTTACTGCCAATGACAGCATCATCACGGTGGATGTCTCTACCGATATCCATTGGCAACCTTTCAATGTCGACTATCGTGTGACCGTTGATGGCGAGGTCATTGAATCTGGCTCACGCAATGAAAAAGACATTGAACGTCAGCAGCCTGTCGTGACACCCCAAACGAAACCAAAATTCAGCGTTGTGGGTTTGGCCTCACTCGGCTTCAAGCTTTTAAAAAGCGCCAAAGTCATCAAGGTAGTGTTGGCGGGTGCCAGTGTTGCGGCTTATTCGTGGCTGTTTTCTTGGCAGTTTGCACTGGCGTTGATTGCTTGCCTCGTGGTGCACGAATACGGACACATCCGCGCCATGAAATACTTCGGTATGAAAACCAAAGGCATTTACTTGATCCCCTTCATGGGCGGCTTGGCGCTGTCTGATGAAAAGATAAACACCCGCTGGCAAGACGTGGTTATCTCCATCATGGGGCCGACATTTGGTTTGTTCATGTCGTTATTGGCCTTGGTCGCTTATTGGATCACAGGCAATGTATTCTTCGCTGGCATCGCGACCTTTAACGCCCTGCTTAACTTGTTTAACTTGCTGCCTATTCTGCCGCTGGACGGCGGACATATCCTTAAAAGCATCAGCTTTTCAATGAACAGTATTGCGGGCTTAGTGGCCTGTATTGCAGGTGCTGCCATCGGTGTGTACGTCAGTTACGCATTTGGCTTGGCGTTACTGGGTTTTCTTCTGCTGATTGGCAGTGGTGAGATCATCTTTGAATGGAAGTACCGCCATCACACGCACTTATTGCCGCTTAACCGCTACGGCCAAATTTTCAGCACACTTTGGTATTTTGCTACCGTTGCTTCGCTTATTGGCGTGATCATCTATTTCGCCACAAAAGGCGATGACATGTTGGCCCTGCCGTTAATGATTTTGCAAAGCTAACTTTCCATTATTGTCCACGTTGAACGCCAGCCTAGGCTGGCGTTTTTATTGCCACAAAAAACTTTAACCACTTCGCAAAACAGTGCAAACGGTATAGTATTCGCCACCTTCATTTTTCCTGGTGAATTTGCTTGAACACACAGCCCTCCACTGCGCTCTATTCTGACCTGTCTGGTTATTACGATTTGATGTGCGCTGACATTAACTACCAACAACAAAGTGACTGTGTACGCAGACTCCATCAAATGTTTGGTAGTGAAGGAAAAACCCATTTAGACCTTGCATGTGGCACGGGTCCGCATGTGCGTTTCTTCATCGATAATGGCTATGAAAGCAGTGGGTTAGACTTAAATCAGCCTATGCTGGATTTAGCGAAACAGCGCTGTCCTGAAGCCCAATTCTCGCTGCAGAACATGTGTAATTTTGTGGTTGATGAACCTTACGATTTGATCACCTGTTTTCTCTATTCGATTCACTACAGCGGCAGCCTTGAACAGCTTCGCGCCTGCATTGAGCGCGTTCATGCCGCGCTGAAACCAGCCGGCGTCTTCTGTTTCAACGCCGTTGAGAAAAAACTGATCAACAATGACTCTTTCGTTCGCCACAGCGTGGAGCACGAAGGCAGCCACTTTGTGTTCAAATCAGGATGGTTTTATGGCGGTAATGGCGACAAGCAAGCGCTCAAGCTCAGCATTGAAAAAACCACCAACAAAGTGACCGAAGAATGGCACGATGACCACCCGATGGTCGCGGTCGGATTCGATGAGCTGACATCGCTACTTGCGCCGTATTTCGATGTGACGATTTTAGAACACGATTACGACAAATTGCTGCCGTGGGACAACGCATCTGGCAATGCAATTTTCACCTGCGTGAAGCGCTAGCCAAACTGAGTTTCTCTATCGAGCTTGTCAGCCTGCGCTGACCTTTACATTTGAAAAATGCATATACTCAAGCAACCTCAAGATGCTTGGGTATAATGCAAGGCAATCTGTTACACTCGCGCTCCTTTTTCTAGGTCGAATTTTTCATCATGTCTGACAGCGCCTTTTCACAACTTCACCCTACCTTGCAGCAAACACTGGTTAGCCTTGGTTACACCGAGCCTACGGACATTCAGCAGCAAGCCATTCCTCAGGTTTTAGCAGGGAATGACGTGATGGGCGCAGCGCAAACCGGCACAGGGAAAACCGCGGCTTTTACGCTGCCACTGATCCACCAGTTGCTCGAAAGCGGCGCAAAAGGCGCAACGCGAGTATTGGTGGTCACACCAACGCGCGAATTAGCACAGCAAGTGTATGACAAAGTTATCGAGTACAGCCAAAACACATCACTTAAATGTGTCGCTCTGTATGGCGGTGCCAACATCAACCCGCAGAAAAGTCAGCTGCAAAAAGGCCCAGAAATCGTAGTGGGCACGCCCGGTCGTCTTTTAGACCATCTGCACATTGGCACGCTGAACCTTTCGAGCCTCGACACGTTAGTATTGGACGAAGCGGATCGCATGCTAGACATGGGCTTTATTTCAGACATCAAACGATTGATGAAAAGAATGCCCAAAGAACGTCAGACACTGTTTTTCTCCGCCACCTATCCAAAACAGGTATTGGAGTTAGCATATGGCCTACTCAACCAGCCAGTGCGTATTGAAGTGTCTACCTCAAACAGCACCGCAGATACCGTTAACCAATTGGTGCACCCTGTCGATAAGAAGCGTAAGCGTGAATTACTGTCATTTTTGATTGGTAGTCGCAACTTAAAACAAGTGTTGGTGTTTGCCAAAACCCGCCAAACCACAGAAGCCTTAGCTAACGAGCTAAAGCTTGATGGATTAGCCGCTGAAGCTATTCATGGCGAGAAAACCCAAGGTGCAAGAAACCGCGCCTTAGAAGGCTTTAAAGACGGTAAAATACGCGTGCTGGTTGCCACCGATGTGGCGGCACGTGGTTTGGATATTCCTTCCCTTGATACCGTGTTTAACTATGAACTGCCACACGCGGCGGAAGATTATATTCACCGTATTGGGCGTACCGGACGTGCAGGCAAAAGCGGAAATGCGATTTCATTGGTGAGTCGAGAAGAAGAAGGCATGCTGGCGGCCATTGAAACCTTAATTGACCAACGCTTGCCACAAGAATGGCTGGAGGGGTTTGAACCGGATTTGAATGCCGAAATCGAACACCGTGAAAAACGCGGCGGACGAGGCGGTGATAAACGCCGTTTGAAGCACCAACTGCTGAAAAAATCTGGCGGTAAAAAGCGTTAATTCTGTTGTTTATCAACCGTATGCTTACTCATCAAGGGCATGCGGTTTTATCTACATACTGGCTTTATCAACGCGAATCTCATACCCCATCACACCATCGAAGCACGTCTTTCCCTATTCTCTGCCTCTATCGGATCGGTATCCACGGTAGCGCGCAAATAGCAGATACGCCTAACATTCCGCTACAATACTAAGAGTTTTAGACGGAGCTAACATTCAATATGCACATCCCGAATATCGGTTTTAATCATCATAAAACCAATCAGGCAGAGTTGGAAATTATCGAACTCAGTGCGCTTGAACAGGCTCAGCACACAGACCATGCGCCTCAGTTGCCACACCGCGTAAATTTCTTTTTGTTGATATATATTGAGCACGGCGAAGGCAAGCATTGGGTAGATTTCAAAGAGTACGCCTATCAAGCAGGCTCTGTGATTTTCGTGCAACGAGAACAAGTCCACGCGTTTGATTTTTCTAATATGCCCAAAGGCAAAGTGCTGATTTTCACTCAAGCGTTTCTCGACAATGTGCATACCAACATGCGCTTACCTAATTACACGCCTACCCACCTAAATCATCTTCAGTCACCCATATTGACGTTGGACGACCAAAACAACCGCCGCACTAAAACGCTGATAGAAGAAATGACCACGGAGATTGGCCTGGAACATCGAGACCCATTAATCGTGATGTATCTATTTTGCTCGCTTGCCTTGCTTCATCGTCGACTGCAGCCAAAAGAAAATCTGGCAGCACTTTCTCAAACGCAAAGCCAAAAATTTGCTCGTTTGTTCGAATTACTTCAAAGCAACTTCCAACGTGTACGAGATGCCAATTGGTATGCACAACAGTTAGCGATAACGTATAAAACCCTCAACCAAATCTGCAAAATCGCAACCAATATGACAGCCAAGCAAATGATTGATGCCTTTACCATCATTGAAATCAAACGACGCTTGGTGGTTAGCAATGTCACCTCGCAGCAACTCACCTACGACTTCGGTTTTGACGATGCCAGCAACTTCCTCAAATATTTCAAAAAGGAAACGGGACTCACGCCGAGTCAATTCCAGAAAATTCACACCACACCGGTGCTATAAAACCCACGTAATATATCCAGCCTATCCGTTCCGGTGAATATCACTAAAGGTTCGACATTCACCATTTTAACGCCCTTTTTGACTCTGCCACCGCTTGGTGCTCTCACCTAACATAGTCCCCAACATGAAACGTAATTCACGACAAACACATCGTCGAAATCACAGGGACTCCACCATGAAAACATTATCGAATTCAGTTAGCCGCTCTGTCATTGCTGCCAGCATTCTAGGCGTAACCGCTTGTTCTGCCCAGTCTTCTACTGACACATTGAGCAATAAAGACAAAGCCGTCGCACTCATCAGTAGCATCGAAACGGGTGACCATGGCCCAATTGCATACATCAATTCAGATAAGTACATCCAGCACAATTTAGCGGCTGCCGATGGTCTTGACGGGTTTGGTGAGTTAATGGCGATGTTGCCAGAGGGGAGCGCTAAAGCTGACGTTAAGCGCGCATTTCAAGATGGCGACTTTACCGTCACACACACAGAATATGATTTCTTTGGCCCAAAAGTTGGCTTTGATGTATTCCGCTTCGAAAACGGTCAAATCGTCGAACATTGGGATAACCTGCAAGCCATTGCTCCTGCTAATCCAAGTGGACGCACGCAATTAGATGGCCCTACGCAAGTCACGGACCTCGACAAAACAGATACGAACAAAGCGATTGTCGCAGACTTTGTGAAAACCATTTTGATGGAAGGCAATATGGCCCGAATGAACGAATTCATCGACCATGGTGAAGATGCGTATATACAGCACAACAGCGCTGTAGGTGACGGTCTAGAAGCACTTGGTACAGCTCTTGGTGCCCTCGCCGAGCAAGGTATACCAATGGTGTACACCACCAACCATAAAATCCTTGGTGAAGGTAACTTTGTGCTGGCCATCAGCGAAGGGACTTTCCTTAATCAAGATGTAGCATTCTATGACCTGTTCCGCTTAGACAACGGTAAAATCGTGGAACATTGGGATGTGATTGAAAACATTCCGCCACGCAGCGACTGGAAAAACGACAACGGTAAGTTTGGCTTCCAATAAGTCTGACTTTTACGGGTGAAAAGCACGCTAATCGACACAACAAAAAGCCGCAAAACGTTGCGGCTTTTTGTTATCCATTTCTGATATCAATAGATGTGTACGAAAGCGATACTCTATTGCTTACCAGCACGATTTTGCTGGCTGGCGGCGTCGCTATTACTGGCAGAATAGTAGTTTTCTCGAAACGCCAAACTCCCCCACATCGCATTAGCGTGAGCACAATTCACAATACCTTGTTCGATATCTTGCTCCTGCAAGGTATCCGCAACCGGATCGTATTGATAGGTTGAGATCCCGAGTCCCGGCTGGATCACGACCACTTTATTGTCTTCCGTCATCCACGCAAAATTCTTGTCACGCTGCATCAATGCACGTTGTTTTTCAGCGGGCACCTCTTTCGTTAGATCGTGGCCGATCATCGGGTTATCGCTACTGATCCCCGCCAACGAAAGCAGCGTCGGGGGAAGATCAATCTGGCTCACTAAGCGAGTATCCAAATGTGGCTCAATACCACCACCCAAAATCACCGTTGGGATCCTAAAATGCCCAATCGGAACCGGTAAATTGCCATACGTGCGCGCATCATGATCCGCGACAACGACGAACACAGTATCATTCCAGTAATTTGATTTTTTCGCTTTATCGATAAATTCACCCAATGCAAAATCAGCATACTTCACCGCATTTTCAACGGTTTTCTTGGGCTTGTTATAGGGTTCAATGACGTTATCAGGGTATTCAAAAGGACTGTGATTGGAGGAACTGAATACCAAACTAAAGAAAGGCTTACCTTCTTTTTCCAACTGGCTGAACTGTTGATCGGCTTTATTATACAAATCTTGATCTGATGCCCCCCAAGAACCGACAAACGTGGGAGAGCTAAAGGTAGGGAAATCCTGCATATCAACAAAACCGTTGCCCAAAAAGAAGCTCTTCATGTTGTCAAAATGGCTCTCGCCGCCATAAATAAACTGGGTGTGGTATTGATTTGCTTTCAGCAGATCTGCAATCGAAAAAAAGTTGGTCTGACTCTTACCCAGCTTCACCACCGAACGAGCAGGTGTCGGTGAAAAGCCGGTTGTGACCGCTTCAATACCTCGCACTGAGCGCGTACCGGTTGCGTACATGCGTGTAAATGCCCACCCTTCGTCAATCAACGCGTCTAAATTGGGGGACGCATCTATCCCACCAAGGCTTTTGACATAGCGCGCACCATGGCTTTCTAGCAATAAGATCACAATGTTTTTAGGCTTACCTTGATAGGTCGATTCATGATCGGCAAGCGATGGAACCTTGTCTGATATAAACGCTGACTCAGGCACATTCATCGACCGTCTGACTTCAGAAATGATGTCAGCGCTATCCATCTTCGGATAGAAATCAAACGCACTCGCTTCTGAGCCCATTTGCTTGGCAGCAAACAATACCGAGTATGAAGAATTCAACGTTATATCGTTGACCAAAGGGTCACTAGAGAAGAACACCATCGCAGGATTAAGTGGGCGATGACCTAGCGAAGAACGCGCTCCCATCACGCCGATAGCAACAACCAAGACAGCAATCAATGGGCGCCAATACCATTTGGGGTAGCGCAAACCTGAGACCAGAGATTTGCTCCATGTCCATCCCAGCGCCAAGGTCAGCAGCGATACAACAAGCCCGACAAACAATTCGAGTTTATAGCCACTCCAAAGCATGCCAAACACCTCTTTTGGATAGACAAGGTATTCAACAAACAAACGATTAGGCCGAAGGTCGTACTCTATGATGAAAGGCGGCGTCGCCACTTCCATATAGACCACAAACCATAAGCCTAGGGTGATCCATACGCGCAAAATCCAGTGCCAAATTCGCCCAATAACATGGTCTCCGGACAAAAGAGAAGCAAGCAACGCGGGCAGTATGAAGAGATAACAGATTGATGCGATATCTATACGTAACCCACCGAGAAATATTGAGCTCCAGCCATGGGCGTCATTCACGCGGTCGATATGCCAAATGGCGAGACTTAATCGGGACACAGTAAAGATCAAGATCAAGACCAGGCAGGCGCAAACAATCGGGTATAACGGGCCCAACACTGATTTTATATTTTTCAACACAGTCACTCCATGTGATGGCTAAAAGCGTTTTATAAAACTAAACGGGAGGTACTTGGGCTAAATTAATATCCAAACCCACGTAAAAAGGGCAAAGGCTAATGAGACAAACACAGCCGCCGACGCGATGTCTTTGGCTCTGCCACTGAGCTCATTCCACTCATCCCCGACCCTGTCGACAACCACTTCAACCGCTGAATTCAAAAGCTCTGTTATAATCACCAGCATCAACGAACCAATAAGAAGGATTTGTTCAATTTTCTCTACGGGTAACCAAAATGTGAGGATGACAAGCGGCACGACCAGTGCTATTTCTTGCCGAAAAGCCGCTTCGTGCTTCCATGCTGACCGAAGACCAAACATCGAAAATCGCGTCGCATAGATAATTCGCATCAACCCTGTCGCTGGGGATTTCATGTAGGGGATTTTCCTTTCCATCACTAAGTTGTCAGTACTCATGTTTGACCATGACGACGCTAGTCTATGTAACAAATGTAATACATCGATCTATTAGCGAATGAACACACCGTTTTTTCATCGAACAGCGCTCCACACACCGCAGTGTGAGACCAAGCGTGAGCCTATCGTTCGAAACTTAAGGAAAGCTTAAGAGGTGAAAATCAGGCTAGATGCCATGAAAGGTTTTGTGGAAACTCGGGAGGTGAAAATAGCGCGTGGCGCTCGTTGCAAATCAATGTTTAAAATAAAGGTCAATAGAAAAGGGCAGCGAAAGCCTGCTCACTGCCCTAACCTATGAACCTATGAACCTATGCTCGACGAAACCAAGCATCCGTTTCCGAATGTGTCGTATCAACTGCCGTCAAGTAAAACCTCGGCGGCTTTCACTGGTTCTTCTGCGACGATTTTCGTCACCCCTTTTTGCAGGATAAGGTTATTGGGGTACGTGATTATGTTGCCGCTCGCATGACGAAGAATCACGTGAAACATCGTGATATCAATGATGACACCACTAATGTCATCATCTTTGTCCGACACTTTGACTTTGTCACCAATGCGATAAGGGAACACAAAAAATATCAACACACTGGCTGTCAGGTTACTCAGTATTGACCATTGGGCAAACAGCGCAACACCAAGCACCGCGAAGATCGAGGACAAAAATAACGAGATATCACCAAATCCCAAATCGAGAACAATAGTGAAGATGGCAACGAACAGCAAGAACGATGCCGCATTGAATGATTTGATCACAAACTGAGTGCGTTTCAGGTTCACGCGCTTGTTTTGAGCCAGTGTTTCTATCCACTTTCGACCGACACGTTTAAACACCAAAAAAGCAACAATTAATAGTAGGCCGAGACCGAATTGCTTCAACAACACATTCGATAGTAATAACTCAATCATTAAATAAATCTTAACCTCTTCAAAACAATCACTTCAATGGCCACCACTGCAACCAGTCCGATACAGAATAAGGTAAACGCTATCGGATTTTCCGTTCCCGGAATCCCACCAATGTTGACACCAAGCAAACCCGTAAAGAAACCCGCAGGTAAGAATATCCCTGCGATAATCGAGAATAAATAGGTATTTCGATTCATTTTCTCTGCTTGTCGCTGGCTTAAATTCGCCAAGAATACGTTGATTTGATCAATATAAAACTCAATCGACTCATTGATTCTCATTGTGGTATCGAGACTATTTTTGAGATGGTTTTGCGCATCCACGAGTGCTTTAGGCTGTATCTCAATAAGGTCTTCAAACACATACTTTTGCGGCTTCAAGTAACGTCTCAACCTTAACAAACGCGAGTGCAAAGCGTTGAGCGCCTGAGTGTCCTCATCCCCTTCCCAATCTAGGCCATCGAGCAACGTTTCCACAGGAACCAAAAAGCTTGAAATGTGCTTATTGATGCCCGTCACCATGCCAATAATGACGTCAGACAAAGAGGTTGGGCCCAGCCCTTTTTCTAACTGAGCAATCAATCCAGACACTGAGCGAGACGGGACTTTACGCGTTGAAATGAGCGCCCCTTTATACCAAAGAATACGCAAGCTCAGCATATCGTCTGGCTGTGAACCTTCGTTAAAGTTAATGCCGCGTAAGATCATCAAGAAACAATCATCGTCGAAATGCTCAAAGCGAGGGCGCGTATCATCGGCCAACAGCGAATCAACAATGGCTTCAGGAATCGCATTGTCTTCCAGCCACCCTCGTAATCCGTCTGCATCACGTTGACAGTGATACCATACAGAAGGCTGCAACTCCCCTGATAACTTTTTGTTTTCATAAGCTATGCCTGACGAAAACCGCCAACTTGAGATGATAAAATCGTCCATGCGTCTAACTCTTCACCTAATAATGTTCTTATTTAACATATGAAATTTCTATTGCATCAATGTTTTTTATTGCTACATCCAGATCCTTTGCATTACTCTCGCCAGATCGCTTATCTGCTGACTTAAAGAACCCATGGAAAATAACACGATTCAGGACGTAGTCAGTGAGCTTCTCACAGATAGTGGCGACGTTGACTCGCAACACGCTGTCATCGAACAGTGGGAGCAAGACAACTCCCCTGTCGATATTGCATTGTTGCTTGAGTCACTTCCGCTTACCGAGCGCTTGAGCACATGGGAACAACTTTCAGATGCGATGAAAGTTCCCGTTCTGGTCGAGATGCGTACAGACGCCAGTACATCCATCCTCAACAACCAGGATGAAGAGAAATTACTCTCTCTGTTCACGGGAATAGATGCAGATACCCTGCTTGAACTTCAAGACAGCATTCCAGACCATTTGCTCGAGAACGTGCTTGGGCGAATGGATGAAGAGCAGCAAAATCGCTACTCGGCTGCACAACAATTTGAGGATGACGAAGTCGGGCACTGGTGTGATCACCAGCCTTTAGTTGTGCCTGCAAAGACCAAAATCAAAGTGGTGATGCGACTTTTACGTCGCCATCTTCCTCCGCATAGCCACGTTATTTTCTTGGTCGACAGCAGAGGGAATTGGGATGGCACAGTGCGAATCAATCGCTTGTTTGGCGCCGACCCGACACTTCGCATTTCAGAGTTTTCTGAAGATGACTTTCCGTCACTCAACGCCAAAGAAGATATCTATTCCGCTGCAAACAAGGTAGCAGCTAGTGGCGAGTCATCACTACCGGTTATCACGGATAGTGGCTTGTTGATTGGTCGCTTAGACATGGGCACGGCTTACGAGCTACAAGGTGAAAAAGCCGAATCACAATTGATGGCAAAAGCCGGTCTAGATGAAGATGAAGACCTTTTTGCTTCCGTTCGCAAAAGCGCGCAGAACCGTGCAATTTGGCTTGGCATTAACCTAATGACGGCCTTTCTCGCGTCATGGTTTATTGGCTTGTTTGAAGCCACACTGCAACAAGTGGTCGCATTGGCGGTCTTGATGCCTGTTGTTGCCTCCATGGGCGGCATTGCTGGCAGCCAGACACTCACCTTGATTGTGCGCGGCTTGGCGCTCGGACAAATATCAAAAGCCAACCTTAAACCGCTACTGACAAAAGAAGTCAAAGTCGGTGCACTAAATGGCGTGTTATGGGCCATTGTGATCGGGCTTGTTGCAGGTTATTGGTTTGACAGCCCAATGCTTGGTGTTGTCATTGGCATCGCCATTGTCGCTAATATTATTTGCGCCGCGATATCGGGGATTTTCATTCCAGTAATACTCGACAAGTTCAAAATCGATCCCGCGCTGTCTGGGTCAGTGATCTTAACCACAGTCACCGATATTGTAGGCTTTGTGGCTTTCTTGGGATTGGGCAGTGTGTTTTTGCTAGGCTAAATCTTAAGTATCTAAATCAAAAACCTCATCGAATTTGCTGAGGTTTTTCTAAATACTCAGTCATCAATTATGCGTTTAACAACAACTCAACACTCGTTCAGGTCGGTCACCCATTCGGCACAATTTATCCATGCTGTCTTGCAGGAAGATTTGATTTGATTCAATGGTTAGCGCTAACACATCTTTTGCCCACGAAGGCAGCTCATTGCGAATGCGATAGAACACCCATTGCCCCTGACGGCGGTCATTAAGCAAACCACTCTTACGCAATTGCGCCAAATGGCGAGACACTTTAGGCTGGCTTTCTTCTAATGCAGCCATCAGTTCACAGACACATAACTCACCTTCCTGTTGAAGCAACAACAAGGTTTTCAGGCGCGTTTCGTCCGCTAAACATTTGTAAAAAGTCACGGGTGACATAGATTTCGCCGTATCAATAAGCAATGAATTTTGTAGCATCACTTTATATATGATTTCCCATATGTAAAGTGACGATTTTCTTTCAATCACTTCAATGCTCGTTCTACGGCTTTTACTGAAAATCCATGCAGCACTTTATCGCCAATTTTGATCACGGGAACGCCACGCGCACCTAATGCTGCGTGCTCTTTTCGCCCGCGAGGCGTACCAACATCACACAATCGATAGGTCATTTTCTTGCTGTCAAAGAACTGTTTTGCTGCCTGACAGTGAGCACAGCTCTTGCTGGTGTAGATCACGATTTTTATCACATTGCCTCCATTGCCATGCAAAGATAATTATTCTGCATTATTAAGCTTACAAAGATTAATTATCTTACTCTAATTTAGTATTAAATTGTTCATATCACTACCAATTGAATACATGAGATTTTTAGCCAACCCTAATAAACAATATCTTTAGCGCTAGCAATCCTGAGACAACATACCTGCCACGTTCAACATAATCTCCCATTTGATAACGAGGTTTAACCTCACATAACAATATAAAAAGTAAGGACATATGATGAAAATAAAGATGATTGCCAGTTTGATCATGGCAACAAGTCTCTCTTCTGCAGCATATGCGGATTGTTTCGGTAATGTTTATGCGATGAACGCAGGTCGTGGTCATGTTGGCTTCATGATTGATGTACAAGAAGATAAGCAACTCACTGGCGTTTACAATGGTGACAGGGCACTCAAAGAGTCACGAGCCCTGTTCAGCAGCTCTGCCATGGCGTATGACAAAAACACCAACCGTATCTACTACGTCAGTACACCGCGCCCTGATGACTACCATGTTGATGGGCTTGATGACGAAACGGTGGCCAAAGAATTCTCCAACTTGGACTTTCACGCTTCACGTGTGAAAAACAACCAACTCGCTTACTTCGATCCAGAAACCAACCAACACACCATTGTTGCTGAGGTGCCTAACGTTTTCCGCATGGCCTTTAACCCAGCAACCGGCACCTTGTTCGCCTCTGATAATCGCAAAGTCTTTACGATTGATCCTGTTGATGGCTCAACAACCGCCGTGGGCAATTTTGAAACCAATATGGTCGCGGGTGGGTTTACTAACTGGGGGGATTTTGTCTTCTATGACAACAAGCTTCTTCTCGTCTCCAACACACGCTCGTTCAGCATTGATACCTCAGACGCCTCATCAACGCTTGATTCTTTTCACTACATTGATTTCGTCACCGCCGCTACGCTCGACCAAAATGGACAACTGCTGATTGCCACCAAAAATCAGAATGTCACGGGCAACATCAACAGCACAGGGCTGTGGCGCTTGAACCCAGAGACAGGTGAAAAGGTTTCTGTTGGTTTGTTCCCCAGCCGCATCAGTGCGATGGCGACCAATACCCAAGAAACGTATAAATGTTATGACGAAACCGTCTTCCCAAGCGAGACGATTGTTGAAGTAACAGGCGTCACTGGCGACACAGTGACCGAAGGGCAAAGCGCTACCTTCAACGTCAATTTTGATAAAGAACTCAAAGCAAGCAAAGAGGTGACGCTGGCGCTCAAAGATGGCACGGCCTTCTCGGGTACTGATTACAGCCGCGATGTCAGTGTAATATTTGATGAGACAAATAGTGTCGACGTGACACTGACTGATACTGGCGTCAAGGTCACCGTGCCGCCGGGTGTCAGCAGTATTCGAGTGGTAGTATCGACAATCGATGACAACACTGATGAAGATGATAAAACTTTTTCTCTCGACGCTTGGATAAACGACGATCAAAGCGACAAAGCATCTGCACTGGCCACGATTAAAGACAACGATGAACCATTAGGCGCGTGTAGCTCCGGCGTCAAACTGCAAATGGCTGCAAGTGGCGATGGCGCTTGGTCCTATTTTGGTGTGGACTGCAATAAATCCGATGTCTATTTTAATGCGGCGGGTCTATACAGTGATTCGGCCCGTCATACTCGAGTAAGTTGGACCACTGACTATGGCAGTTTTTCAACCACCAACTATGACCGAAACAATGGTGGGATTAGAGGCTATGTCGGGGTAACAGAAATCAAAACACTGAAAACGCTAACCGTCAATGGTAGCTCAACCATTAAACCTGCTTGCCAACATGGTGATGTTCGCGGTACGCCATTGTCTTATGTTTACACAGGCTCAATCACCATAAAGGCAGATGGCACTCAGCAGTGTTACTTGAAATTGAACTACGATTTCTGTGATGGTGCCGATAACCGCGTGTCTAGATCCGCTACCAGTACCAACTGCGGACAGTGAGCTTTCACAGCGCTTTATCCTCGTCTCTTATCATTTTGATTGAAATTAGAGATGCCTAAATCACGCCTTCTTTTTTAAGCAACACCAATATAGCCTCAGCCGCGTCTTGTGGGCTGGGGTTATTCATGACCTGACCGCCAGAAGACACAGGTGCTGCCGTCGCCGCCAAAAAGCGATCGCGCCCTGATGCTGATGCTGCCACTGTTTTGACTCGCTTCGGTTTCTTCTTCGCTACCTGCCATTGCCAAGCCTGTGCAAGTTCATCTTTGTGCGCTGCCACTTGCAATACATTTACGATGCCATCACGTGCCTTGGTAAACGCACTCTGACGCGGCTCTGGCGCAGCGCCACTTGCCAATAGCACCGCAGGCAATGTGATGCGTAAACGACGACGCTGGCCACCTGACAAGGCTTGCAGCACCTCGGCGTGTGTTTCTGTTTGAGTGAGCACATCCACCACGTCGGGCACAACCGTCGCGCTGAGGGATTGAGCAACCAGATAAGGCACCATTCCCGAAGATTCGCCCCATTCGGCTCTTGCGCCACACAACACTATGTTAGGTTTTCGCGCCGAAACATGATCTGCCAAGGCGAGGCTCGCATCGGCGTCTTGCGACACCTTGAGCACATCCAACTGCTTCACGCCCATACCGAGGTATTCTCGAATAGCGAGTGAATCCGGATCGCCTGCGAAAATCACCGCAGGTGCTTCTCCTAAGCCCTCTTCTAACTTCAGTGCCAATTCCAAGGCTTTGGCGTCACTTTCCGCCCGACGCGCTCGACCAGACAAAGGATGCTGACCGCAAGAAACCAAAACCATCACACTGCTGTTAGCTTGCATCTTCAATCTCTCCTAACTCGCCTTGCGTGGCGTCAATCAAAGCCTGCATCACGGCAGCGCTATCGGCGATGATGCTGAGATCGGCGCGTTTCACCATGTCGCAAGACGCATCGGTATTAATCGCAATCACGCTGTCGCAATGCGTCATGCCTTGAAGATGCTGAATCGCACCAGAGATGCCGACTGCAATATACACTTTGGCGTTGACATACGTGCCCGATGCGCCCACCTGAGTAGGACGCGGCATGTGTCCGTTATCGACGGCAACGCGGCTTGCCCCTTCGGTGGCGCCCAGTGCGTCGGCACATTGATGAAACAAGGCCCAGTTACGCACGCCATTACCGCCCGACAAAATAAATCGGGTTTCGGGTAACGGGATATCTTTGGGATCAACCGCCACACGACCAAGATCGACAATCTTAGCCTGACCGTTTTCCACATCTGGACAAGCACAAGCCGATGCTTCACTGACGAACCCTGAAATGGGGTCGGACACTTGCTCTTCCACCAGCAAGAAGCGCGACAGCTCTCGGGTCACAGACTGCTTCTCGTCGCCGCTACCGCATTCAATCGAACCATGAGAAGCTGCTTTCACGCGCGTGGCGGGACGCTCGCCCAACGACGCACTCAGCTTTCTTGCGAGGTCGCCGCCGATGAATGTTTCATCAGCGAAAATCCAATGTTGAGGCGCGAGTTGGGTATGCAATGCATGTAGCACCGCCAACCAATGATCCGGCGAATATGTCGTATTGTCGCCAAGAGAAATGACACGATCCGCGCCGAAAGCCGCCATGTCATCATCGCGGTTAAACAACGTGAGAAACACAATTGCAGTGTTTGGCGCGACGGTCTTATGATCGCCGGTTGTCGCCAGTTGGTGCGCAAGGCCAAGCATGTCTTTATCAAGCGTGGTGAGCTTTTTGCTGTCAGCGTCAGACACCACCACGATGTATCCTGTTGGCTCGGTGATCTGTCGACGCGGCAAAGATTGAGACTGTGATTTTTTCACAACGCCTGAAGACGATGATGACATGCCACCAGAACGATCAATGCGCTTAATGCCATCCGCCGAGGTAAAGCCAACTCCATGCGGATTCTTTCGGCGAATGCCATTCACCATCATGTTAGCCGTACCGCTCTCAACACCCCCATCAGAGCGACCATCAAACGTGGTCAGCTCTTCGTGCTTGGGGTGCAGACGATCACGCAGGATTCTCTCTTTTCGCGGATCGCGCCGCATTATCTCATCCATTGCGCCCCCCTGCGCTTTGCCCCGTATCAATCACCCGTTCAAGCAGCATGACAGCCACATCTTGAACGGCAGGGCGTGGCATCACCACGCCTTCTAGCATTACCGCACATTGCGGGCAAGCAACGGCTACAATGCTGGCCCCCGTTTCGCGGGCATCGTCCATACGCATATCCGCGATACGTTGCTCGCCTTGAATATCCGTGATGGGCGCGCCCCCTCCACCGCCACAACAGCGAGAGCGAAAACCTGAGCGTTCCATTTCGTTGATCGTCATCCCCATGCGTTCCAACAAGAATCGCGGGGCATCATAACCGCCGTTGTAACGCCCTAAATAACAGGGATCGTGATAAGTGACGCTTTGCGCTTTGGCCGTATTCAAGGTCAGTGACTCGCGTTCGACACATTGGGCGAGAAATTCGGTGTGGTGCATGACTGAATAGTGACCGCCAAAGTCGGCGTATTCATTTTTCAGGACATGAAACGCGTGGGGATCTGGCGTCACAATGGTTTGGAAAGTGTATTTATTCAGGGTTTTCACATTGGCCTTGGCTAAACGCTGAAACGTGGCTTCATCGCCCAATCGACGCGCTAAATCGCCACTGTCGAGTTCTTCATTGCCCAAAATGGCAAAGCTAACGTTAGCATGTCGAAGCAGTGCGACTAGCGCTCGCAATGTGCGCTGATACGCCAAATCAAACGCGCCATCGCCTGCCCATAGCAACACATCCGTCGAGCCTACGTTTTCCATGGTATCGAGCTTAAGATCAACTGCCCAAATGGCGCGGTTTTGCGGTGACAAGCCATTCGGGTTATCCGTCGCAATCAAATTATTCAGGGTTTCTGCGCCTTTTCCTGCGGTTTCCCCTTTCGCCAGTGTCAGATGTCTGCGCATATCAACAATGGCATCAACATGCTCAATCATCATCGGACACTCTTCCACACATGCGCGACACGTGGTGCATGACCACACGGTATCGGCATCGAGCAAACCTTCAAACAATGGCTTGTCCGGCGCACCGCATCTCGCTTCATCAGATTTACCTGCTTCTTTTCCAGGATAAGCGCTGCCTGCATATTGGCGGGTGTCTCCACCCGCCATGCCGACCACCATATCCTGAATCAGTTTTTTGGGGTTAAGCGGCTGGCCCGCGGCAAATGCTGGACATACTTTTTCGCAGCGCCCGCATTGCACACACGCATCAAAACCGAGTAATTGATTCCAATGAAAATCCGTCGGCTTTTCCACGCCTAGCGTGTTTTCATTGAGATCGATGGGTTTTAAGCCCGTCGAACGCCCACCGCCGAACCTGCCTTGCCGGCGATGAAACCCCAAGTGGAGTGCGCCAGCAAACGCATGTTTCATTGGGCCGCGCCACGTCATGCCAAATATCAGTTCTGCTAAACCGAGCAGCACGCCACCGAGCAACAAAACGGTAAGCACAATCGGCACATTACCGATACCAAGAAGCTGAATCAGTGCGATGCAAAGGCCTGACAGCGAAAATGCTAACAAGCTATAGGGAAGACGATGCCAAACGCCTTTAGATAAATTTGCAGGCGGGTTATCTCGGCGTTTTTTCACCTGATAAGCGCCAATACTCATGACCGAGAATGTCACCGCCAACAAGCCATAGGTAAATGAAGAATCGCCGCCAAAAACATACACCACCAACATGGCAAGCACAGAGGCAACAAAGCCACCCGCAGTGGCGACATGGGTATTGGCAAATTTTTTGTCTCGCGCCACCACATCATGCAAATCATGCAGGTAGCGAGGAAGAATAGCGGCAATGCCTTTAAAGAATGGAACAGCGTTAGGGTCAGGCTTACCCTGACGCCACATTTTGACTCTTCTCGCTGCACCTATGGCTGCAAGCAAGATCGCAAGGAGAAGAAGAGGACCAATTAGCGCTGTGGACATATCGCTTCCCTCGCTAATGGCTATAGGTCTTTACACAGACGAAGCGCATCATAAATGGCTGCATGAATATTGCGTGGGGCGTTGCAATCCCCGAGTCGATAGAGCAAATACCCCTCCCCTTGTTCGGCGAACATAGGTTGAGGTTTGGCAGCATAAAGCGCTTCAAGATCGACTTGACCGTGATTTCGCGATCCCTCTTTGAACGCGTAATACAGAGCTTCGTCAGGTCTTACGCCGTTTTCAATGACCACCTGATCCACCACGCGCTCTTCGCGCACACCCGTGTATTCATTTTCAAATCGGGCGATCAGCTTCTCGCCTTCTCTGTAGACCTGCTCCAACACAAGATCCGACGACATCACTACGTCGCGCGCATACAGGCTACGGTAATAAGTCGGGAAGCTGGTTCCCCCCACCGCGACACCCGGTTTAATGTCGTCCGTGACCATCTCAACTTGTGCGCCTTTGGCTGCCAGAAAATCTGCCACCGACATGCCACTGAATTCGCAAATGGTGTCATATACCACCACGTTTTCCCCCGGCGCAACCGCACCACTGAGAATATCCCAACTACTGGTCACCAAGCCATCTTCCGCCCCCCATTCAGGGGTTTGATTTGTGAAGGGCGTGCCGCCGACAGCGAGCAGCACCACATCGGGTGTTTCGGCCATGATCACGGCTTCATCGGCTGCCACTTCAAACACCAAGTTGACGCCAAGGCGGCGAAGTTCGAGATCAAACCAACGGGTAATCCCCGCGATTTGTTCCCGCTGTGGTGCTTGTGATGCGAGTGAAATCTGCCCACCCAGCTCGCGGCTTTTCTCAAACAGCGTGACTTGATGACCGCGTTCGGCACATACCCTTGCCGCTTCCATGCCCGCAGGGCCGCCGCCCACCACAACCACTTTACGGATCGGGCCCTCTGTTTTGCTGATAATGTGCGGCATGGTTTGTTCGCGAGACGTCGCGGCATTTTGGATGCAAAGCACGTCAATGCCTTGATACTGTCTGTCGATGCAGTAATTCGCGCCGACACACTGACGAATTTGGTCTGTCTGTCCCAGCTTCACTTTGGTGATGAGATGCGGGTCAGCAATATGAGCGCGGGTCATGCCGACAAAATCAATCAATCCGCTTTCTAATGCGCGCGCCGCTTGCACGGGATCTTTGATGTTTTGCGCATGCATCACGGGCACATTGACCACGCTGCGAATGCCTGCCGCCAAATGGATAAACGGCTCTGGCGGATAGGTCATATTTGGAATGACATTCGCTAACGTATTGTGCGTATCACAGCCTGAGCCAACGATGCTGAAAAAGTCGATCAGACCGAGGCTGTCGTAATACGCCGCGATCTCTTTCATGTCATCTTGATCAAGGCCATCTGGGTGGAACTCATCCCCTGTCATACGAATGCCGACCGCGAAATCCGGCCCCACCTCTTCACGCACCGCTTTGAGTACTTCCACGCCAAAACGCATCCGGTTTTCAAAACTGCCGCCCCACTCATCGGTCCGTCGGTTAACGCGCGGACTCCAAAATTGATCAACCAGATGTTGGTGCGCAAAAGAGAGTTCAACGCCATCCAAACCGCCGTCTTGGGCGCGTTTGGTCGCTTTGGCGAAATCACCAATGATGCGCCAAATTTCTTCTGGTTCGATAGTCTTACAGGTGGCGCGGTGAACCGGTTCACGAATGCCACTTGGGCTCATCAACGACGGCCAATTGCCGCCATCCCAACGAGAACGACGCCCCATGTGGGTAATTTGAATCATGATATGCGCGCCATGTTTATGCATGGCATCGGCAAGATTTTGTAGGTGCGGGATCACTTCGTCGGAGGCCATATTGACTGACTTCCACCAGCCTTGCGGGCTGTCGATTGAGACCGGACTCGAGCCGCCACAAACACACAGCCCTATGCCGCCTTTGGCTTTTTCTTCGTAATACTGAATGTAGCGCTCAGTCGGCATGCCATTTTCGGTCGCATATACCTCGGCATGCGCCGTGCTGATCACGCGGTTTCTGATCATCAGCTTGTTAATCGCAAGCGGCTGAAAAATGGCATCGAACTGAGACATGATATTTCCTTATGTTCGTTTTAGATCCTGGGTCCTGCAAAAATTCAAAGCCCATGTTTGCTACGTCAAGCTCTTGCTTTCCCTAGGATCTAGGGCCTGCTCTTAACTCTCAACGCTTGACGCTTAAACAGGCTTCACGTCAAACAACCCAAATTCGTAGCCCTCTTCCGAGCCACTTTGACGTTGAACAGCGTGGGTTTTGAGCGGAAATCCGACACTTTCCGTCACTTGATCCATCGCGCCTGCAAACCACCCCGTGAACATGTAATCCACTTTGCGATTGACCTTGCCGTAGTAATACACAAACGCGGAGTTTTCGAGTCGCACTCGCGCTGTGCCTTGAGACACATCAAGGTGCTCGATAAAAAACTGCCCCCAACCACGTTGAGAAAGGCGTTTCATGTAATGATCAAACACTTCAGCGCCGGAAATGCCGTGGGTTTCACCTTCTTGCTCACACCAAAAATAGGCCGATTTATAGCCTGCTTTGTAGAGCAAATCAGCATAGACATCCGCACCTAACGCTTCTTCTACCGCAGCATGGTTATTGATGAAAAAATGGCGCGGCACGTACAACATGGGTAACCCATCTGTACTCCAAACGCCGGTTTCGTCGTCAACCTGAATCGGTAATTCCGGTGGATGTTGGCTCATGAATGTTTCCTCAGCTTTCACTATTAATCTCGATCAAATCACTTAGCAACAATCGAACGCTTACACGCAGGTGCTATTCGCCCCACACGTCTTTCAATACATTGACCCAATTTCCGCCCATGATTTTCTGCACCTTGCTTGCAGGCCAGCCGTTATCAAGCAGCGCTTGGGTTAAGTTCGGGAAATCCCCGATGGTGCGCATACCTTTGGGGTTAATGATCTCGCCAAAGCGCGTCAGCCTGCGCGCATAGCCTTTGTCATGAGTGATCCATTCAAAAAATGCCTGATCGTGACCCTGCGTGAAATCCGTACCAATACCGACACTGTCTTCCCCCACAATGTTGACGATGTAATCAATCGCCTCGACATAATCTTCGATGGTGGAGTTGATGCCGTTTTTGAGGAAAGGCGCGAACATGGTGACGCCAACAAATCCGCCGTGATCAGCAATGAATTTCAGTTCAGCGTCAGATTTATTGCGCGGGTGATCTTTTAGCCCTAAAGGCAAGCAGTGGGAATAACAGACAGGTTTCTTGGATTCCAAAATCACTTCTTCAGAGGTTTTGGGACCAACATGGGAAAGGTCACACATCACGCCCACACGATTCATTTCCGCTACCACTTCACGCCCATAACCCGACAAACCGCCATCACGTTCATAGCAGCCAGTGCCAACGAGGTTTTGGGTGTTGTAGGCCATTTGCGCGATGCCAACGCCCAGCTTTTTGAAAATCTCGATGTAGCCCAGTTGGTCTTCAAATGCATGCACATTTTGAAAGCCCAGCATGATGCCGGTTTTGCCTTCTTCTTTGGCACGCAAGATATCTTGTGTGGTGTGAACAGGGCGAATAAGGTCGTTGTTGTCACGAAGCAGCTGATTGAATTCGACGATATTGTCGATGGTGGCCTGAAAATCTTCCCACACCGACACGGTGCAGTTAGCAGCGGTGAGTCCACCCTTTGCCATGTCTTCAAACAGCGCCCTGTCCCACTTGGCAATGATGAGGCCATCAATAATGATGGAATCGCGATGAAGTAAAGCGGCAGCGTTATTGTCGGACATGAAAGCTTCCTTGTGAGTATTCCCTTTTCTATGACTTTCACGTTAACCAACAACCTTCAAACTCGGCGGTGCGATTGCGACAGCTTGTTGCGGGTTTGCGTCAGAGGGGAAATTGCCCCACGCATATCGGGGGTGGATTGCAGGTTTAGGACGCCGAAAACTGTGATAATCTTACTGACTGTTCACACAAAAACGTCACATTCAAAAATGAAAATATTCAGCAATTTCGAAAGCGGAAATATTCACATCGTTAAAGCCGATACGCCTAACGATATTCAGCTCACCATTCCTGCGGATAACCAAACCGAGATATCCCAGTGGTTCCACTTTCGACTAGAAAGTACGTCGCAAGAACAGCATGATTTCAACATTCTGAACTTAGCAAAATCGGCTTACCCAGAAGGGTGGAAAGACTACGATGTTGTCGCGTCTTATGACCGCAATGAGTGGTTCCGTATTCCTGCCGAGTTTGATGGCGACACCCTGCGTTTTTCTGTTATCCCAGAAAGTGGCTCCATGTACTTTGCCTACTTCGCGCCATACTCTTACGACCGTCATCAAGACTTACTGCACAGTGCGCAATCTCACTATGCGTGCGAACTTGAAACCCTTGGTACCACGCTTGATGGCAACGACATCAGCCTGTTGACCATCGGCGAGCCAGCAGAAGGCAAGAAGAACATTTGGGTTATTGGTCGTCAGCACCCTGGCGAAACCATGGCGGAATGGTTCATTGAAGGGCTGCTGTTGCGCCTGCTTGATGAAACCGACACCGTGGGCAAAACCCTGATCGACAATGCCGTGATCCGCGTGGTACCGAACATGAACCCAGATGGCAGCATTCGCGGTCACCTGCGTCACAACGCGATTGGCGTAAACCTCAACCGCGAGTGGCAAACACCGTCGGTCGAGCGCAGCCCTGAAGTGTTTTACGTTCGCGAGCGCATGCTAGAAACGGGGGTTGATATGTTCTTGGACATTCACGGTGATGAAGCCATTCCGTATAACTTTGTCGCGGGCAGTGAAGGCATCCCTTCTTATAACGAAGAATTGGCGGCGCTCGAAGATCACTTCAAGCAAGCCCTGCTGACCATCACCCCTGAGTTCCAAGACGAATTCGGTTACCCGAAAAGTGCACCGGGTACGGCCAACCTAACTGTGGGTTCAAACTGGGTAGCAGAACAATTCAAATGTTTAGCTTACACCGTTGAAATGCCATTTAAAGATCACATCAGCCACGCTGATGCGCTCTATGGTTGGTCTCCGGCGCGCAGCGCCGCATTTGGCAACGACATGTTGGCAGCGATTTTGGCAACACACAGTAAGCTGTAATGTCAGTTGCTTTGGCGACTGGCGGGTAGGCTCGCACAGACTCAAATCAAAAAGCCCAAACGCAGAGTTTGGGCTTTTTTTTGACGCTTTGTGAATCAACGTGAATCTTACTATTTGTTCTTTTTCCACGCTGTAATGGGATACAAGATCTGTCCCATAATACTTTTCGGCAATGGCTTGGTCGTGCCGTAATTCGCCGGCCAGTGTTTACCCGGCATGTGCATGGTGCCGAACAGCCAATCAAACACCACCAAATGCGCACTGTAGTTGGTATCAATCGCCGGCTTTTCTGAACTGTGGTGCCAATGGTGAAACTGTGGCGTCACGAATATGTATTTCAGCACGCCAAAATGCAGCCGCGTATTACAGTGGATCAACACCGCTTGCAGCGCAGCAAATGCAACGTAGGCATTCAAGGCGGCTTCCGATGGGCCAAGCAAATACAGCGGCACCATCACCATGGCGCGCTCTGAAAACACCTGCAGAAAATGACCACGTGAACCTGCCAACCAATCGAGATTTTCCACCGAGTGATGCACAGCATGCACAGGCCAAAGCACTTTCACTTCGTGAAACAGACGATGCTCCCAATACAACACAAAATCAGCGGCAATCAGAATCAACACAAACTGAACAAACACAGGTAACGATTGGATGGTTTCTTGAAACGAAGCACTCACCGCCCAGCTAAAGTGGCTCACATGATAGTTGGCATAAATCAAGATGGCGGAAATCGCGAGATGGTTGAAGCAGAAATAGAGAAAATCCGTCTCCCACTCTTTGCGTAAAATCACCTGATTTTTATATTTCGGATACAGCTTTTCCAGTGTCACAAACACCACCGCAGAGCCCAAAAACGCAAGGATTAACCAATCTACGCCGAGCGATAACGCTTTCGGTTCAACGGGGCCAACAGGCACGGTGTAACCACCCAATGCGAACGCAATGAGAGTCAACGAAATTCCCAAACAACCCAACCTGCGGCATTTTTTCAGTAGGTGCGTCATTGCCCCAAAGAACAACGAAAAATACATGCCGTATTTCAGTATGTGTTGCAGGCTTTCGGCGTCATAGGTTTTGCGTAGTTCGGTGGTAGTGAGATAAGAAGGAAACAGATAGGCCAGCA
This sequence comes from Enterovibrio sp. FF113, assembly GCF_041439165.1. Taxonomy (NCBI): domain Bacteria; kingdom Pseudomonadati; phylum Pseudomonadota; class Gammaproteobacteria; order Vibrionales; family Vibrionaceae; genus Enterovibrio; species Enterovibrio sp. FF113. Next base: position 145,592 of record NZ_JBGONO010000003.1, read on the forward strand.
CCGCAAGCAATGACAATGCACCGAGCATGAAGGACAAATAGCCGCTGATTTTGCCATCGCCAATACGTAACTGGCGTTGTGCATCAAGCTCAACCTGTCTTTGCTGATAGTGATATGAAGGGTCCTGCTTGGCCATGTCTCTGTCCTTTTTTGTGTCTGTGCTCCGTGTGTGGAACCAAGACTACGACAGATCCCGCCCGCCGTTAATACCGCTGTTCAAAGTAACAAAAAGCGCCACGAAACGTGGCGCTATTTGTGACTTTTTAGCGTGAGCGACTCAAGTCGCAGCTTACAGGCTAAGTATTGGCGTTAGGCGCGCTAGAACAAACCCACAATTTCGCCATTGTCATCCAAGGAAATACTCAGCGCCGCGGGTTGTTTTGGCAAGCCAGGCATGGTCATCACGTCACCACAAATGGCCACCACAAACCCAGCCCCTGCCATCAAATGCAATTCACGCACAGGCAGAACATGATCGGTCGGTGCGCCCAGCATATGAGGATCTGCGGTAAAGCTGTAAGGCGTTTTCGCGATACATACAGGCAGATGACCAAAACCTTGTTGATGAATTTCATCCAACTGTTTTTGCGCGGCAATGTTGAATTGCACATCCGATGCGCCATATAAGCGCGTGGCAATGGTGCGGATTTTCTCGTCAATCGGCATCGCATCTTCGTAGAGAAACTTCACCTCTGGCGAGCCGCTGTCCAAAATCGCTTTAACGCCTTCTGCGACGGCTTTGGCACCCGCACTGCCTTCCGCCCAGTGATGCGCTTCTTCCACTTTCGCACCTAATCCTAAACAGACTTCTTTAATCACCGTCAGTTCTTCGTCGGTGTCTGTTGGGAATCGGTTAATCGCCACCAGCGGGTTTAAGCCAAACTGCTGCATGTTTTCGATATGACGAACGAGGTTTTCTGCACCCTTGGTGACGGCCTCGACATTTGGCGCATCAAGGTCTCCTTTGCCGATACCACCCTGCATTTTCAAAGCACGTACAGTACACACCAATACCGCAGCATCGGGTTTTAGACCTGACAATCGACACTTAATATCGATGAATTTTTCCGCGCCCAGATCCGCACCAAAGCCGGCTTCTGTGACCACGACATCGGTTAAACCGAGCGCGGTGCGTGTCGCCATCACCGAGTTACAACCATGAGCAATATTGGCGAACGGACCGCCGTGAATAAGCGCTGGATTATGCTCCAGAGTTTGGATTAAATTCGGTTGAATGGCTTCTTTGAGCAGCACCGTCATTGCGCCATCAGCGCCTAGCTCGCGTGCCGTGACTGTCTTGTTGTCACGGTTGCGCCCGATGATGATATTTCCGAGTCGGCGCTGGAGATCTTTTCGATCATCAGCAAGACAAAGGATCGCCATGATTTCTGACGCGACAGTAATATCAAAGCCTGATTCACGTGGCTGACCATGAGCAGGTCCACCCAAACCAACCAAGGTATGGCGAAGCGCGCGATCGTTCATGTCCATGACACGACGCCACGAAATACGACGTGAATCCAGATTCAGCGCGTTGCCCCAGTGAATATGGTTGTCAATCAGCGCAGCCAGCAAGTTATGGGCAGAAGTAATGGCATGAAAATCCCCCGTGAAGTGCAGGTTCAAATCTTCCATTGGGATAGCTTGTGCACGCCCACCACCTGCCGCGCCGCCTTTCACGCCAAAACATGGCCCAAGTGACGGTTCACGCAAGCAAACACTGGCGCTCACGCCAATCGCATTCAATGCGTCGGTTAACCCGATACTGGTGGTGGTTTTTCCTTCACCAGCAGGTGTCGGTGTAATCGCGGTCACTAATACCAGCTTGCCTTGCTTTTTACTGGTATCAAGCTGCGCCAAATCCAGTTTGGCTTTGTAATGTCCATAAGGAATCAGCGCGTGTGCAGCGACGCCAAGTTTACGCTGAGCCACTTCGAAGATGGGCCAAGGTTTTACTGCTCGCGCGATTTCAATATCCGGTGCGCCCGGAGGAGGTAACACTGTCATAGTTAATTCTGCCAGTACTGCATTATTATGATTATTGGTCATTTGTACTCGAACTGCTTGTGAGTATGGGCTGTTTGCCCGTACTCGATATTCTTCATTTGCGACACTTTCTAATCTTTTTGCTCTCCTGAAGCGCGAAAAACCAGTCATCTCAAGATGCGTGTTCAGCGAGAGCTTGCGGGAGCCTAAGTAGACAGTAAGCGCGAGGAAATTGGCTTGATGCGGGTCAATGAAAAAGAAAGGATAGCGTCACTATTTCAACAATAACCGTCAGTTACTTGGGTATATCCGTTGAATATTATCTTGTGACGGTATTTACTCTTGAACGGGCGATATTCTAAATGCTTCGCTTTATACCCAAGTACTTTTAAACGGAGAAAAAACGCTATGCCACGGATCCTATGCTTCGGTGATTCAAACACTTGGGGATACAACCCTTCCAATGGCGAGCGATGGCCTGATGGCGTTCGCTGGACATCACGACTTCAACAACACCTCAATGACGAATCGCAAAAGCCAACGGCGTGGACACTGATTGAAGAAGGCCTTAACGGACGCACCACCATGTGGAATGACGTGCTCAAACCTCACCGTGACGGCAGCGCGGCCTTGCCAATGGTCTTGCTGACCCATCGCCCGCTGGATTGGGTTGTCATCATGCTTGGCACGAATGATCTCAAATCTCAATACCCATCAGAGCCAGCATGGATAGCAGAAGGCGTTCGAAAGTTAGTGGGTCAGGTTCGCGAAACCGACAATGCAGGACAAACTGCACCGCAGATCCTCATCGTTTCTCCCGCGCCCATGCATGACGCCAATAAATGGGCGTCTGGTTTTATCAATGGGAGAGAGAAATCACTGCAATTAGCGTCTTACTTCCACACCGTTGCAGAAGAAGAAGGCTGCCATTTCCTAGATGCAGGCCAAGAATGCGAAGCCTCACCGATAGACGGTTTACACATAGATGCGCAAGGCCATGCAGCATTGGCAGCATTCATTTACGAAGCGCTAGAAGGGTTAACCGACTGATCCTGAAGATGTTCGCTACCGTAGTACTAGATTGAACCCGTATTGGCTAACACCTGAATGCTCACACACAACACAAGAAGAAAAATGATGATTCGAACCCTTTTCGCCGTACTTTCATTGCTGCTACTCACTGCTTGCCAATCCGTTCCCGACGGCGTGACGCCTGTGACGGGGTTCGACGAACAACGCTATCTTGGCAAATGGTATGAAGTAGCTCGTCTCGATCACAGCTTCGAGCGTGGTCTAAGCAATGTCACCGCCGAATACTCAGTGCGAGAAGATGGGGGTATCCGTGTGTTAAACCGTGGTTTTAACACAGAAGATCAAGAATGGTCTGACGCAGAAGGGCGAGCGTATTTCGTGGATGAGCGCGATACCGCGCATTTGGAAGTCTCTTTCTTTGGTCCTTTCTTTTCATCCTACGTGGTGTTCGAACTGGGTGAAGACTACGACTACGCATTCGTGTCTGGTTACAACACAAACTACCTCTGGCTGTTAGCTCGCACGCCCACCGTTTCTGACGCACTACTGGCAGAATTCTTAACCATTGCAGAGGAAAAAGGGTTTAACATCAACGAGATTATCTTCCCCGTTCAAGAGTAATACAGACTGAGCCTAATCACTTTCAACGAGAGATTGGGCTCAACTTCCCGCTTTTTGATTAAATATTCCGCAAACTCGGTCGCCCTTAAACAAAGGACTAAACTTCATCCTTCCTTTCTGCTTAAATAGCCCGATATTAATAAGATAATCAATAATATGCCGATAACGACTGATACCCCTGCAATGCGAGAGACACTTGCTCGCCTGAACCAAGATGCTATTGCCTCCATTGACACCAACGGAGAATGCAAGATTAAGGTCAACGATCTGTCTACCCTGCTTTCTGCTTACAAAATTGAGCTGAACAAAAACCGGGGCTTAAAAAAAGCAATGGGAAACGCAGCCAAGGCTGACGCTTAAGTTTCACTAAGCCTTGAACCGGATGGCTGATGAAGCTTCGCTGACTCAGCCGACCCTTAGATCAGATCTTTCTTATCCAATATCCCTTTTTCAACCAATTGATTGAGCAATGCTCTGCACTTCTCTTGCAGCATGTCCCGCAGCAATCTGGCGGCGGGCGTGATCGATTGACGGCTAGGAAAGAGCAACCAAAGTTCCGATGGCTCAGGCGGAATCTCTAAATCTAAGCTGATAACTCTGCCGGCTAGAAGATCCGCAGCCATATCAAGTGATGACTTGGATGCCAAGCCTTTCCCTGAGACACACCAGCGCCTGACTAAATCAGCATCATTTGAGGCGCGATCCCCCCTCACCTTGATTTTTTGCTCACGCTCGCCATCTGAAAACACCCACACGTCATGCAATACGTCATTCAACTGATAGAGCAAAGCATTGTATTGCTGCAATTTTTGCAGCGGAACGGTGACTCGATTTCCCCTGTTTCCGCAGTTCACGCTTCCGCTTTGCGCTGCGCTATCCACTAGATCACCCTCTAAGAGACCGCTATCCATAAGGTAATCCTGAGTGGCACAGAGAACGCGGGGAACGTTGCAGATCTTAAAACCATACACGTTTGCATCCGTTGGCGAGCCATATCGCAACGCCATATCAACCGAATCACGGTAGAAATCAATGTTGCTGTCGCTGATACTCGCTCGCAATCTCACGTCTGGGTGCGTATCCATAAATTCATCAAGCCAAGGGAGGATCACGTTGCGCCCTAAATCTGATGACAGCGCAATACGCACTTCACCATCGACAATGTCGAGGTCTTCTTTCACATTTTGCTTGGCTTGCGCCAGCATCAACAACGCCTGTTCACATTGAGGAAGATAGCGCTCCCCAGCATTAGAAAGGCGCAACTGCCTTGTCGTCCGGATAAAAAGCTCAACACCAAGGACGCTTTCCACACGCTTAACCGCCGCACTGGCGGTTGCCACACGCATATCCAATTGTGTCGCCGCGGCAGTAATACTACGACACTCGGCCACTTTCAGGATGACTTGCAGATCTTCAATCAACATATTGTCAAAAATAATTTGATAATCATTCAATTATTATGCTGTTTATTACAAACCAATCAACACCTATTCTCTCTTCAACGCACAACATTGTGGATTCGGAGATAAAGCATGAAAGCGATTGGATACTTAAACTCACTGCCTATTACTGATACAGAGTCATTGCTTGATATCGAGCTACCACAGCCTATCGCTACTGGCCATGATCTTTTGGTGAAAATCAAAGCCATTGCGGTTAATCCTGTGGATTACAAAATTCGCCAGAACATGGCGTCTGAAAATGGCGAGTACAAAGTGATTGGCTGGGATGCAGTGGGCGAAGTGATCGCAACCGGAGATGAGGTTAGCAAATTTCAAGCTGGCGACATCGTTTACTATGCAGGCGCATTGGGCCGTCAGGGCAGCAACGCAGAATACCAACTGGTCGATGAGCGCATCGTTGGACATAAACCGAAAAGCTTATCCGACTCCGAAGCAGCGGCACTGCCACTCACAACCATTACCGCATATGAACTTTTGTTCGATCATCTAGCATTGGCGCAGCAAGATCCAGAATCCAAAGAGAAATCAGGCGATGTCCTTTTGGTTGTTGGTGCGGCAGGTGGTGTAGGTTCTATCTTAGTGCAGCTTGCAAAACAGCTTACTGGCGCAACCATCATTGCAACCGCATCACGTGAAAGCTCGCAAGCTTGGGTGACCAAACTGGGTGCGGATCATGTGGTTGACCACACCAAACCGCTTCAGACTCAAATCGATGCATTGGACGTTGGCCAAGTCACCCATGTTGCCAGTTTGAACTGCACCGAAGACTATTTTGATACCTATACGGAACTGCTTGCCCCGTTTGGCAAGATTGCACTGATTGACGACCCAAAGACAATGAACATTCACAAAATCAAACCAAAGAGTTTATCGCTGCATTGGGAGTTCATGTTTGCTCGCTCGATGTTTGAAGCAAAAGATATGGATAAGCAAGGCCAGTTGTTAAATCGCGTGGCGGAGTTGGTTGATTTGGGCCACATTCAAACCACCGCAGGCAAACATCTGGGCAAAATCAACGCAGGCAACCTGCGTCAAGCCCATGAAGAATTAGAGTCCGGACGCTCAATCGGAAAGATCGTATTGGAAGGGTTCTAATAAACCGAATACAGATTTACGCTGCTAACAGTCAAACTTAAAAAGGACAAGAACATGACCAAATTAACCATCGTCGCCAACATTATTGCTAACGAAGACAAGATTGAATTGGTGAAAACAGAGCTTTTGAAGCTGATTGAGATCACCCGCGGAGAAGAAGGCTGCTTGCAGTATGACTTGCACCAGGACAACGAGAACCAAGCACACTTCATGTTTTATGAAAACTGGGTAAACCGCGACCTTTGGCAAACACACATGAGCGCGCAACATCTTGCTGACTACTTAGCGGCAACAGACGGCGCTGTCGCGAGTTTCACTCTGAACGAAATGACCGTGATTGGCTGATTCTTTGGCCAACAATAACATGTACATATAAACGCACATTTTCAAGTAATCAAAGAGGGGCGACAGCCCCTCTTTACGCATCACGTTTTATACCCGTTAAATTGGTGATTTAGGCTTTCTTGACGTTGCCGGTTCCGCAATCGAATTACCGATATAAGCCCAATATTTATCAGTGACCACAGCCCATCATAGAAAAGCTTGGCATGTCCCAACTGTGTGTCCAATGCGTATCAAAAGCGTATGCAGTTCCCATCAAACCAAATAGAACCAAAGCGCCGATTGCCAATTTTTTCATTGCGTGTTCCTTTTTCTTATTATGCAAAAATCGGCGCTAGTATCGTTGTTTTCATTGGAATAAAAAGCCGATTTACGTAGCTTTACCTTGCTTTATGAATTAACAGGAAAAGGCATTGCGTGCGGGAGTCTGTCGACACAAATGTACGAGTTCTCTCTTTGGCTCCCCAACTTTTCTCGTTTAACCCAATCCACACTCATCACCAAATCACACCCATCACTTCAAGTCGTTAAATCTTTCTTAGGTTGTAGCGTTCCAACAGATACGTTCTAATCACTCTCTTGCACGTCGCATTCACGCTATTTGTCTTCGCCAAGGATTGCCAACTGATGTTAAAAAGCTCTATCCCTTTTATATTCGTATTGCTCTGGAGTACAGGTTTTGTTGGCGCAAAATTTGGCCTGCTGGACTCGAACGCTGCCACGTTTCTCTTGATTCGTATGGTGCTAAATGTGCTGGTGTTCTTGGTTATTCTGGCCGTGATGAGACCGATGATGCCCAGAGGAAAGCTGCTTATTCATGCGCTGGTGTCCGGATTCTTGATTCACGGGTTCTACTTAGGTGGCGTATTCGCCGCCATTCAATTAGGGATGCCTGCGGGCTTGTCATCCTTGCTGGTAGGGTTTCAGCCTATTCTCACTGCGGTGATTGTCGTGAATACCTCGGCGGAAAGACTCAGCTTCTCGCAATGGCTAGGGCTTGTTGCAGGCATCGTTGGGATTGCTTTTGTCGTACAAGGGAAAATGAGCTGGGGTATGGATGCGCAACCGCTTTATGCCTACATATTCATTGGCTCTGCACTGCTTGGTATTACCTTCGGCACCTTGTACCAAAAACGCTTTTGTCAGGGTATGAACTTGGTGGCCTCGGCCATGTGGCAATATGTCGCGGCAGCTGTCGTATTCTTACCTGTCGTTTGGTTCGTCCAAGGTTTCCAGGTGACATGGACACTCACTTTTACTCTGACGATGATTTGGTCCGTGCTCGTGCTTTCCGTTGTGGCTGTCTTGTTGTATCTCTATATGGTCGGTCAAGGTGCGGCATCCAAAGTCACGTCATACATTTACCTTGTTCCGCCGCTGGCAGCCATCCAAGGCTGGCTGTTTTTTGATGAAGCGTTTTCCGGCGCGACATTGATCGGCTTTGCCTGTTGTGCGCTGGCGGTGTATTTGGTGATGAAAGCGCCGAAGCTCTCCTTTCGATAATCTAATTTCAATGAATACTGGCTGAGGGCACGTTTCTCTCAGTCAGTATCTTGTTCAGGTTTTCCCATTGTCTTGCCTAGTCGAGCCATTCTTTTCTACTTTCTTTCTCTTTTTCTCTTTTTCTCTTTTTCTTTATGCATTGTCGCAACTCATCTATCACACCGCTCAATCCTTAATCAGTCATACTCTCTGCTTTTTGAGCGAAAATAAGGATTAGTGAATTACCTCTCCGCAACAAATGAAATGCTTTGACTTTTTATTCGGATTTAACGACATTTTATGCCCCTTTTATTTTGAGAATGATGGAATGTCTCAAACACATGTTCAAACCCAAGATGGGGTGTCTGATCACAAAAAATGGCAAATGCCTGACACCCTAATTTTGATTTTTATCGTTGGCCTTTTCGCTGCTGCAATGACGTATCTGATCCCTGTGGGTCAGTTTGACAGCCAGCAAATTTCCTTCATGGTCGACGGCGCTGAAAAAACACGCACCGTGATCAACCCTGAGTCTTTTCGTTTGGTCACTGACGAAAACGGAGATTCGGTTTACAACCAAGTACAATTCTTCGCATCGGGCGGTGGTATTGGCTTGATGAATTTCCCGTTTGAAGGTCTGGTTTCAGGCTCAAAATGGGGTTCAGCGATTGGCGTGATCATGTTCATGCTGATCATCGGGGGTGCGTTTGGCATTGTCATGCGCACAGGTACCATTGATAACGGTATCTTGAAGCTCATCGACAAGACCAAAGGCAGTGAAGCGCTGTTTATTCCTGTGCTATTTTCGCTGTTCTCACTTGGCGGTGCCGTATTCGGCATGGGAGAAGAAGCCGTCGCGTTTGCCATTATCATTGCGCCATTAATGGTTCGTCTTGGCTATGATGGCATCACGACGGTGATGGTCACGTATGTCGCCACGCAGGTGGGATTTGCTACCTCGTGGATGAACCCATTCTCGGTGGCTATCGCACAAGGCATTGCAGGTGTTCCTGTACTGTCAGGCATGTCATTTCGCATGACGATGTGGGCAGGCTTCACCCTCATTGGTATTGCCTTTACCATGATGTATGCCGCCAAAATCAAAGCCAACCCGAAAGCTTCCTACAGTTTCGAATCTGATGCGTATTTGAAAGACAAAGCACAAGAAGATAACGAAGCGCGTTGGGGCTTTGGCGACACGTTAGTGATCCTGACAGTGATTGCGACCACCATCTGGGTTGTCTGGGGTGTGGTCATGCATGCATGGTACATTCCTGAAATCGCATCCCAGTTCTTCACCATGGGCTTCGTGGTCGCCATTATCGCTATCCTTTTTAAGCTCAACAACATGCGCTTCAATGATGTGGCTGACGCATTCAAAGAAGGCGCTGGTATCATGCTCGCACCGGCTTTACTGGTTGGCTTCGCTAAGGGCGTGTTACTGCTTCTTGGTGGCGGTTCAGACGACCCCAGCGTGCTAAACACGATTTTGCACAATGCCGGGGGCGCAATCAGTGAATTGCCTTCTGCAGCGGCGGCTTGGTTGATGTATGTGTTCCAGTCTGTGTTCAACTTCTTTGTGACCTCAGGATCTGGGCAAGCAGCACTCACCATGCCTTTACTGGCTCCGTTGTCCGACATTGCAGGCGTAACACGCCAAGTCGCGGTACTGGCCTTCCAATTGGGCGATGGTTTTACCAACATTATTGTGCCGACGTCGGCATCTTTGATGGCGACACTGGGTGTATGTCGTATTGATTGGGGCAACTGGGCACGATTTGTTTGGCGCTTTATGCTGTTGCTTTTTACCATCGCAAGTGTCACGGTAATTGGCGCGCACATGATGGGCTTTGCCTAGCATCAACGCAGCATGCCCAAGGCAATAAATGAATAACAAGGGCGAGATAGACATCTCGCCTTTTTTTGACCTGAATAGAGTATGGCGACACGCAGTATGACAACAATTATTGAAGGTAATCAAATCGACGGGCTGGCCGTGATCAGCGCATTAGATGTCACCCAGCTAGAAGCAGGACAACACAAATTCTGGTTCCGTGCAGCCACCAATGCATTAGGCCAATCGCAACACTTACCTGTCTGGGTATTTAAAGGCGAAAAAGCAGGCAAGAAGATTGTCATTACTGCGGGCGTTCATGGCGATGAATACAACGGCGTCTTGGCAGCGCAAGCCATTGCCCGAGAGCTGAAAAACAAAGAAATCGCTGGCTGCATAACCATTATTCCAACACTGAATCTCTCCGGCATGCTTAACCACAGCCGCGATTTTTTCTCGTCTGATCCCGATGTATCCTGTGGCAACCTCAACCGCCACTTTCCGGGTAATGCTGACGGCAATGAGCCACAGCGTTTTCTTCATGCGATCTGGCACAACTTGATGAAGCCAAACGCGGAACTCGCGATCGACCTACATACCCAAACCACCGGCACCGTTTACCCGCTGTATGCGTTTGCAGATTTTCGCATTGCTGATGCCGTCAACATGGCGCGGTTGATGAATCCTGATGCGATTTTGGACGACCCGGGTGACCCAGGCATATTGGAAACCGTGTGGAATGAAAGCAATATTCCAAGCATCACGGTTGAACTTGGCGTGGGCCGTTATACCGACACTGTTATGGTCGCGCGGGCAGTCGATGGCGCAATGAATATTTTCAAGCATTATAATCTGCTTGATGAAATGCCTCAGGCGATAACCCCCGCCATTGAAAGTGCGCGCGTCACCAGTCTTCGTGCCATTCAAGGTGGCTTTATTTTGCCGCAAGTTTCACTGATGCAGCATGTAGAAACCGATCAACTCCTTGCCGTTCAATACGACAGCTTTGGTGAAGAAGTACATCAGTATCGCGCGCCTGAATCAGCAGTGGTACTCAGCCACAATGTGGAATCTATGCGTGCTGCGGGCGCGTTGGTGATTCGTCTCATTCATCCGCAATAAGTTACGCCAATTCGGAAAATCCCCCATGTTCGTTTAGTTTGTCGAATTGACAGTCAAAATAAGAAAACCGCGCCCTTGATGCGTGGTTTTCTTTTCTGTCTACATCTGTGAATTTATAATTAACTGATTTCATAGAATTAAATTTCAGATCAGTAAGTGGCACACTCTTTGCTGTAACCGTGTATGAATCACGAAGAGTGCGGGTAATGCAACTACTTGACTGGCTGAGCGAACAGCAAAACTTGCTGCTAACGCGAATGAAAACCCATTTTGTGCACGTCACAGCGATGTTTGTCGCTTTGTCTTGTGTGGTGTGGTTTATCATTCCTCATCCTGTCATCCCTATCGCCATTGGCCTTGTCCCGCTGGCCCTTCTGATCACCCTGTCTCAACCTGTTTTACTGGGTTTACTGTTCATTGCTTTTTCCTTCTTTCGCCTCCATGAAGCGTTCCCTCAACTGTATTCACTAAAAATTCCGCTGATGTTGTCTTTGGGCACACTGACCACATTGGCTTGGCACATCGGGCTTAGCGGTAAAATCAAGATGTTCCACAGCAAGGAACTTAACGCTTTTTACGTCTTTCTTGCGCTCGTCACTATCGGTATTCCGCTCTCTGGCAATATCGGTGAAGCCTTTGCTTACTACAAAAACACCTACGTCAAAATCGGCATCATGACCCCCGCTTTGGCGTGGTTGCTTTGTCATGCCAAGCACTATCGAAATGCGCTTGTTATGATCGTGGCGTCGGGCATGTCGGTCGCACTGGTCACCCTTTTTAACAAAATGAACGGCATTGGGATGGTGGAAGAAACGCGGGTGACCGTCGGTCGAGATATTGGCTCAGTATTAGGTGACCCTAACGATTTGGCGCTCGTACTTCTGTTCCCTTTTTCTTTTGCGGTCAGCATTGCTATCACAGACGGTCTACCTAAAAAAGCCCGCTTCTTGGGTTTACTGACAGCAATTGCGCTGTTTTCAGCCATTATCGCCACACAAAGCCGCGGCGGGATCTTAGGTATCCTCTCGGCACTCGGCACCATTGCATGGCGACGCGTCAAATCGAAAGCCTTGCTGTTTAGTGTCGGCGGTGTGCTGTGTTTTATTCTGTTTATCGCAGCAGGGATCAGTGGCCGTAAGTCTGGCGGTGCAGAAGAAGAAGGTTTAGACGAATCCGCAAAAGGCCGCCTGTATGCCTGGGAAGCTGCTTTCTTTATGGCCGTCGACAACCCTTTTTCAGGCGTAGGGTTGAACAATTTCTACTTCAATTATTTCTTCTATTCCCCACATTGGGATGGGCTTAACCATGCGGTTCACAGCACATGGTTCGGCGTATTAGGTGAAACCGGATTTTTGGGTTTGGCTGCGTTTTTAAGCATGACATTCATCGTGTTTCGCTCAGCGCAAAAAACGGTCTATCTCGTGACCCAAAAACCAAATGTGTACCCCCCGGTAGTGCGCTGTATTTCAGAAGGGCTATTTTCAGGCATGGTCGCATTTTGCGTATCAGGCACCTTTCTGACCCAAGGGTTTACTTGGCCTATCTACATTCTCGTCGCGCTTACCGCCTCAGTTGCACACTACGTCAAAACAACCGAAGCATCGCTGGTAGCGACAGGGGAACAAGACACAGAACCCAACACTGAAGGGAGCGACCCGACTGAGGTTCATCCATCAAACAATGAAACCCGCAGAAACAAATATTCAAAACCGAACCTGCGTTAAAGGAGTCTTTACTATGAAGCGTTTACCTCTTTGGCTTAAATACATTGCCTCTGTCCTCGTACTGACTGCCGGACTGAGTTATATGGCAGGTGAAGCGGCTCGTGGGTTTGAACGCAATTACCTCGAAAACCGCATGGACACACAGATCCGAGCGAATTTCTCTGCTCTCATTTCGGCGCTTTCAGACGATATTGTGACGCAGCAACCCGGCACACTAAATCAGAAGTTATTGCTGATGGCCGAACACTATCCCGATCTGTGTTATGTCTCCATTATCACAGACCAAGGCGTCGAAATTGGCCAATGGGGTGACAAGCCGCATGATGACAACCCGATGGCGCTAAATTTTGTCAATCCCGTCAGTGTAAAGGGCCAATACATAGGCTCTATGCAAATATCCATGAGCAAAAAACAGATGCTGCAGGACATTACGCAGCACGGTAATCAAATCCGTGGCTACGTGGCATTAACCCTGTTGCTGCTGAGTCTTCTGATATTTGCTGTTTCTCATTTTCTAATTTTCAGCCCACTTTCGCGTATTAACCGCCGCCTACTCGGTTTTGCAAAAACGAACGACTATCACTCGTCGGCACACGATGAAATTTCTCGATTGAACCAATGCGTGGAAGACTTGGACATTCACTTAAAAAGACAGCAAGAACGCGAAGCAGAATTAAAGCTCGCCCGAGAAGCCGCTGAAGCTGCAAATATTGCTAAATCACAATTCATTGCCACGATGAGTCATGAAATCCGTACTCCGATGAACGCTATTTTGGGTGCTATCGACATTTTGAACGAAGAAACGTTACCTGTGCATTGTAAACCTTTAACCAAAATGGCAAATGACGCTGCCAAATTGCTGCTTAGTCAGCTCAATGACATCCTCGATTACTCCAAAATTGATGTTGGTGCGCTTGAAGTCTTTAGCGAAGAATTTGACGTCGGCGCTTTAGGCAAAAACGTGATGTCGATGTTTGAAAAAAATGCCCGCGCTAAAAACATCGACATGGTTCTTGATGATCGCCTCAACCATCGATTCATTGCCGTCACTGACAAAGGGAAAATCAGCCAAATACTCACGAATCTAATCTGCAATGCGCTCAAGTTTACACAAGAAGGCGAAATCGAATTAACCATGAGTCATGTCTATCCCAAGGGCTTGAAATTACAAGTCTCTGATTCAGGCATCGGGATTGCACCCGCGTATCAAACCCTTATTTTCGAACCTTTCAAACAAAAGGACGCAACCTTTTCTCGTACCTATGGTGGTGTAGGCATGGGGTTGGCGATTTCAAAACGGTTGGTTGAGTTACTCGGTGGCGAACTCACACTAGAAAGCAGAGTGGGAGTCGGCAGCGTATTCACCATTACTCTGCCCTGTGAAATGCACTACCCAGAAGATGCTTTACAAGCAAGCACGAAACGCAAAGCGTTCAAAACGACCACAACAGAAAATGAAACCACTATATTGTTGGTCGAAGATAACCCCGCCAACCAACTCGTGGCACAGACTATGTTGGAAAACGCTGGATTCAAGGTATCAATAGCAAGCAACGGTAAAGAAGCGATTAAAGCCATCGAAAACGCACACTATGAAATCATTTTGATGGATTTACAGATGCCAGAAATGGACGGATTCACCGCATGTGAAGCTATTCGTGACCTCAATGAACAAGGACGTACCACGCCCATTCTCGCCATGACCGCGAATGTCAGCGCACAAGACAGAAACAAATGTCGCCAAGTAGGCATGGATGACTTCCTCGCCAAACCCGTCAACAAACAAACAATGATTGATGTCATCACCAACTGGACAGGGCGAAAACATATCAGTTTCAAGGCATAACGCGTGTCTTCGAGCATAACTAAGTGTCGCTTTCGAGAGTTTAAAACTATCTTTAAAAATGGACAGGTGTTTTTTTTTAGAGATACGAGCAAGTCACTAACATCATTGTGAGCCAAAGAGAATGAAATTGGGACATGCCAAAATGGCTTTTCCCAATTTCATTGTCAGAATGAGAAACTCCCTGTCCCCTCATGAACAAGTAAATATATCCTTATGTTTAATAAGAATAAAAATACTTGGCATGCATTTCGCTTAAGAACATGTGCTCATAACGGAGAGGCTATACAACATGCAAATCGAACGTATCCAACAACCTGATGACTCCCTTCTCATCCTCATTCAAGGGGACATGGATGCTCAAGGCTGTAGTGAGCTTCAACCTGAACTCGATGCGCTGGTAGGCGCAGATCCTTTATCTGATATCACGTTAAATCTCGGCCAAGTGGACTTTTTAGACAGTTCCGGCATTGGTGCCATTGTGTTCCTGTTTAAACGATTGAAAGCATGCGGAAAAACCTTGGCGCTTACCCATGTTCACGGTCAGCCTATGGAAATCATTCAACTGTTGCGCATTAACAGCGCAATTTCAGTTGAAGCGGCACCCGCTAGTTAATTGCACGCTGACCTGACAAGGGAAACGTCATGAGAAAAATTTTCGCGCTCATCACCATCACAGCTCTGTCATCAGGTTGCTCAATGTTTCCCGATCACGGTCAAGGTGGCATGGCCGAACATCACTATTCAGCGCTCTCTCCGGTTTTAGCCGACCAACCATTGGGGCCAGAGCATGGATTGCGTTTTGAATGGGAATTATCCGCTCGCCATTTAGATGTGTTGGTACTGGAAGGTGCCGAACTCTGTTTCCCCGCCACTGTATTGCAAGCTCGTCGCATGCAAGACCGCATTGTTAGAGAATTACACGGTGACCTAGAATTCGACGCCGCTAACGACCTCATTATTCAACGCGCTGCGCTTGAGCGTCTTGAAAAACAACTCGATGCCGTTAAACATAGCGGCGCATGCAGCCCACCAGGTGACATCAGCTATGCCTCATCTGCGGCGCTGGCGACAGAAATTGATGCACTACTCAATATCGATAACCAATTTGCGTTTAACTCACCAGCAGTAAACCCCAAATACATGGGTCACTTGGCCGAAGCGGCGCATCTGCTTCGAGAACTCCCACAGTATTCGCTGCACATTACTGGTCATACCGACTCCGTGGGAAATGAAGCAGCAAACCAAGCACTGTCACTTGCTCGAGCCAATCAAGTAAAACGATATTTGCAGATTTTTGGCATTGCGCCATCACGGTTAACCGTCGCTGCCGTCGGCGCTAACGATCCTTTATTTAAAGGCCACGCCCCGCAGGAACGTCTCGTCAATCGTCGCGTGTCCATAGAATTGGTTGAACGCTCAAAAGCCAACAATAGCCTAGGAGGCTCACAATGAAACGCCTCCTGACTTTCATCTTGTTCTCAATGCTGAGTGTCATTAGTGCACATGCAGAAGAGTATCAAGCGCAAATTGGCGATCAGATCGCCATCATGTTGCCGGGTGAAGTCACGCTTAATCAAGAGTTTCAAATTGACCGCCAAGGCCGCCTAACACTGCCCGAAGTCGGCATGATTGAAGCGGCAGGCATGACAGAAACCGAACTGTCCGCAGCGGTGCAAGAGACACTAGGCTCAGTGATCCGCGATTTGTCTTCCCTTCAAGTATTCGTGAGCAAACGCCAGCTTCTCGTTACCATTCAAGGGTATGTGGCTGAGCCCGGTGAATTCACCCTAAAAGATAACGCGTCTATTCAAATGGCACTGTATGCGGCGGGAGGGCTTCGCCCCGGCGCACAACTCGACCGTTTTCAGCTTCGTCGTGGTGAAGAAGTCCTTATCTTTGACTACAAAAAGTTCCTAGATTCGGGCGATGACAGTTTGTTACCCGACCTCAAGTCGCTCGATACTTTGTTTATTCCTGCCTCGCCGATGACGGGTAATGTTGAACAAAGCTTCGACCCATCACAACTGGCTGATTCCGGTGACGCCGCCGAGGACAGAAAAGCCATTAAAGTATTTGGCGAAGTCATTAGCCCCGGCAGTTTTTCCGCCAAAGAAGAAAACAATTTAGTGGATTTATTGATGCGCGCGGGCGGCGTAACACGCTTTGCGGCGGTTGAGCAAATCCGCGTTATATCTCAAAGCAAGCCTCGCATTTTCAATCTGAAGCAGTATCTGGACAGCGGCGACGAAAACTTACTGCCCAACATTGTTGAAGGTTCCACCATTTTTGTGCCTAAACAAGAAGAAGAAATCAAAACCGGTTCGAACACAGTTTATGTGATGGGTGAAGTCGCCAAGCCCGGCGCCTATGAAGGTAAAGAAGGCGCGACCTTTATCGATATTCTCGCCAATGCCGGTGGCCCAACTCGTTTTGCTGAAAGCCGGCAGATACGCATTATTAAAGCGAATGGCAACACGGTGCCCTTCGATCTAACTTTATTCTCAGAAGGAAAACTGACGGGTCCACTGCCACTGGTGCAGCCGGGTGACGCCATTTTCGTTCCTGAAAAACTCGACATGAATGAAAAATCTTGGTTGAAAGTGTCCCCTGACAGAGCGGTACGCGTGCTCGGTGAAGTGGTACGCCCAAGCCGCGTGGAATGGTCGAGTGAGATGTCATTGCTGGATTTACTTGCCCACGTAGGGGGGCCAACATCACGCGCTGACACCAGCAAGATCGAAGTGGTCACGCCTGTCTCTCCCACAAAATCTGAGGTGTTCGTGTTTAACCTCGACACCTTTATTCGCGACGGTCTGTCCGATTCAGAATTACCCCCAGTCAATGCTGGCTCTACGATACGTGTACACGATCTTCCTGACGACCCCACGGAAAACAAAGCAAAATGGGTTCGCCAAAGTTCAGACACATCGATTTATGTCTTTGGGCAAGTCGGCGCACCAGGGCGCTATAAATTCACGGAAGAGATGCACTTTTTGGATATTCTCTCCGCCGCTGATGGCCCAACCGCATCCGCTGATATACACAACATTCGCATCACCCATCTTGATGGCAAAGTGGCTCGCGTAAGCCGACTCAATCTCGCCCTGTTTTTCGAAACGGGCGATGCCACAATTTTGCCTGAAGTGAATATTGGTGACACGATTTACATCCCTGAAAAGAACGGTAATTGGTTGGACCGCCCTAAAGAAGAAACCATTCGTGTTCTTGGCGCAGTGAGCCGTCCCGGTCGTTATGACTTCGATGACCACATGACCATTTTAGATTTGCTGGCAGAAGCCGGTGGACCAAGCTCAAATGCCTATATTGAAAAAATCACGGTCGTCAATATGTCCTGCTGTCGTGATCAAGCTCGAACCTTTGACCTGTCGGAGTTTAGCCGTACGGCGCGCTTCCAAGACCTTCCCGTCTTGCGCGTGGGTGACACTGTTTACGTGCCAACCCAAGAAGAGAGTACTGCTGAGAAAATCCGTCAAGGTATTACGGACATCTTCCAACTCGTCGGCATCGCCGCACTGATAGGAGTACTGTGATGATTATCCCTCCATGGAACATTGAAGTTGAGCGTATTTACTTTCAGATTGTTCGCAATGACTACAAAACCCTCGCACTCACCGCGACAGAGTCTGGTGAAGGTGTAACGTCATTAGCCAGTGCCATTGCACACCGATCGCTGCTGGCGGGAAAATCCACACTGGTGGTGGATTTAAACCTTTATCACCCCAGCCTTGAAAGCCAAGGCATGACAGTCACAACCTATGATAACCACCAGCTTCCTAGTCCTGAATTAGTTGGCGTTTCAGGCGAAAACGCTTACTTCACCGGTATCATCGCGCCATCTAAACGTGAAACTATCATGGAGTTACGCCGTCCTGGTTCATTGGAAGAGTATGTAAAGCAGTGGCACAAAGATTTCGACCTTGTCATTTTTGATACCTCGCCAATTTCACGCCTCAATGCCAATAATATTCCCCCAGAGCGAGTCGCCGCTGCCGCAGACGGCACCATAATGGTCGTTATGACAGGGCAAACTACGGAAGCGCAAGCCTCTGAATCCGTGAAAAAGCTCAATGATGCAGGCGCACATTTACTGGGCTGCGTACTCAACGATAAGAATAACCCGTCTCTGAAAGTCGAAATCTTGCGCGAAATTGGCCGCTTCTCTAAACGCATGCCGAAACTTGCAGGACGACTAAGAAAAGCCATATTAAGTAGCCACTTGTTGTCGTTGGAGATCTAGCCATGGTGTCGGTTGTGAATGTCCAATGTCGTCCCGCTACGCTCAAAAAGGTCAGCTCTGCCAGAAAAGAAATTGGTGAAACACTGAAAAAGCGTGGGGTTGGTGATCATCTTTCCAACAAAATTCAGCTGTGTTTTGCAGAAGCTGCGGCCAATTTGGTGAATCATGCCAGTCCACAGCCCACGTTCATTGATGTGGCATTGGAGTGCCAAAACGAGTCTTGGTTATTGCACCTTTCCGATGATGGTCAAAGTTGGAACCCAACGCTGCCAAACAGAGTGCAAACCTTAGATACGTTTGAGGAAAAAGAGGGAGGTAGGGGATTAGCGCTGATACAAAGCCTGACGGATGATATGGAATACACCAAACGTACAACGTTTGGTACCAACCGTTTAACGCTGAAATGGACTATCCAACAGATCACGACCAAGCCGACCGTACTCATTGTCGAAGACGATGACAGTCAACGCCGCTTATACAGTGCTTACCTTTCTGAACACTATCGAATTTTTGAGGCGGAAAACGGCGAGAAAGCGCTCGCGTTTTTATTGCATCACCCCGTTGACCTCGTGATCTCGGATATTCGCATGCCAGGCATGGACGGATTAAGCCTCAAAAAAGCACTCCATGAACATACCAACACCCTGCTCACACCCTTTATCTTTTTAACGTTTTCCGACAACCCAGAAACACGAAACAATGCGCTGGGATTAGGCATTGATGACTACATGGTCAAACCCGTGGCCAAAACGTCGCTCATGCAAAGTGTGCAACGGGTACTGAATCGATCCGACCAAATCTATCGCCAATTAACGAACAAAATTAATCAGCGAATCACGAACGCGCTCACTCCTTCTTTACCTCGGTCGTCACACGGTTGGGAGTTGGCAGTTGCGAGTAGAAACACAGGAATAGGTGGCGGCGATCTGGTGCTATACCGCGACACCCCCGATTTTCTCATGCTCAACGTTGCCGATGTCATGGGTCATGACGTGGCGGCTAAGTTTTTCTCATACGCCTACGGCGGCTACCTTCGCGGCCTAATGTATCAGGTCGAAAAGGAAGATGACCCTTGCGCAACATTGCTTAATCGCCTTTCAGACTGCGCCCTTGAAGATAACTTATTGTCACAGGTTATCCTCACCTGCAGCTCAATCGCTTTGTTCAATAATGGCCATATGCAAATTGCCAGCGCCGGCCACCCTGCTCCCATCAAAGTCTCGGCCAACGACGTACAAACCTTAGACATAGGCGGCATTCTGCCCGGCGTATTGTATGGCGCAGAATACGAGGTGCTGTCATTAGACGTCAAAGAGGGAGAGCGAATCGCCATTTATACTGATGGGCTTTTTGAAGCCGCCGAAGACAACGCTGCGCGTCAAAAACTCACCGATAAAGTGATGGAAGCCCTGCAACAAACACTGGCGTTACCCCTTCATGAAGCAACTGAGGCGGTCATGCAATCCTTTGAACATTACGGCGAGCGACACAAAGACGATGCGACGCTGATTTTGCTCCAAATCGCGCCGCAGGAAAAAATATAAGCGCTCAAACTGGTCTAAACTCAAAAGCGCAGACATCTTCAAATTGACACTTAAGTATCAATAATTAAACTGCAAGTAAGGGGGCGCTCTGAATATCAACCTTAAAACTGTGTTTGTCACCGTTTGCGCGTTCACTTTTATTCTCATGGCGCTGATTGTCATGTCTTTTAATCGTCATATCGAAACCAACGCTGACGTTCCCGACAATCATATTCAGCAGATCGCTAACATTACGGCAGCTGCAGCACACGATTACATCAAAAATGAAGATCTGGTGGGGCTAAAAGCCTTCACAAATCGTGTGATCGCAGAAGAAAGCTTCACTTTTCTCAGCGTTGAACAATACGGCAATGTCATTGCGTACAGTCAATTAAATAAGGACGCATCTGGCGAACTCGCCACGAGGAGCGCTCCAATTGGCGATGTCAGTAACCCAAAAGGTTGGGTAGTGATTGGGTTCTATGATCATTCCCCCACGCCAGTCGCCTTATTCTCTGAACATTTGCTTATTTGGGGAACGCTTGGCGTCGGTCTTCTCTCCATTATTTTGATCCACATGATGATGGTTGCGGTTACTCGCCCACTTCGGCAATTGCACGATGTCAGTGACACGTCAGATTCCCCTTCTCACTTTCAGTTTTTCTATCAAGATGATGTCAGCGAAACAGTGAGTATGGTCAACGCAATGCGCGAGAAGCTGGACAACAGCTATAACGCATTACACGCTTCGCTTAAAAATCAAAAATACTCCTACAGTGAAGCACGTCAGATAGAAGAGAAAAACGAAGCCATTTATAACGCGTCACACGATGCGATTATTGTGGCGAACGACAACGATATTATCATTGAGTTTAGCCCCGTAGCAGAGCAGATATTTGGCTGGGAACGCCACGAAGTGGTAGGTAAAGCCATGGCGGATACCATCGTCCCAAAAACCATGCGCGAAGCACACATTAAGGGAATGCGTCATTTCCTTTCTACGGGAGAAGGTCCCGTTCTCAATCAACGTATTGAGTTGTCGGCCATAAGACGAAGTGGGCGAGAATTTCCCATCGAAATTTCCATCTCGCCCGCCAAGACTGAGCAAGGGCATATTTTCGTCTCCTACATTCGCGATATCACACAACAACTTAAAGATCAGACTGAACTGAAAATTGCCGCCCATGCCTTTGAATCCTCAGAAGCCATGTTTATCTCCGACAGTAAAGGGCACATCATTCGCACCAACCCTGCGTTTACCAAGATAACTGGTTTCTCAGGGACAGAAGTCAAAGGTGAAAAACCGCGATCACTAACCGCCAACCCTCACGATGCAGCATTTCATAAAGGAATATGGCGAACACTATTGGCAAACGACAGCTGGCAAGGTGAGATTACGTTTCTTCACAAAGAAGGACGTGTCATTCCGGTCCGTATGAGTATCACGGCAGTCAAAGATGAAAACGAACAGTTAACCCACTACGTGGCACATTTCTTTGACTTGACTGAACAAAAAAACACGGAGCAGATTCTCTTAGAGGCACAAAAAGCGGCTGAAAATGCCAACCGTGCCAAGAGTCAATTCCTTGCCGCCATGAGCCATGAAATTCGCACCCCCATGAACGGTGTGCTTGGCGTTCTCGGTTTATTAAAAGAAACGCCCCTCACTGATCAACAACAGAAACTGGTGCTAACTGCGCGTGAATCTGGCGAACTCCTCTTAGCCATCATTAATGACATCCTCGATTTTTCTAAAATGGAAGCAGGTAAACTAACGCTTGAGAAAAACCCGTTTGATGTCTTTGATTTGTTTCATCAAACTATTGACATCATGCGCCCTCAAGCGGAGAAAAAGAACCTACGACTCACGGCTAAAATCTCTGACTCAGCACCGCAATACCTCATTGGTGATGGTGACAGGATCCGACAGGTTTTACTTAATCTGTTGTCCAACGCCGTTAAATATACCAAGCGCGGCACAGTCACAGTGTCGCTGACATGTAATCATCAAAGTTCCACCTATAGTCAGATACAAATCGACGTGGTGGATACTGGCATCGGCATCGATAGCAGCCACCTCCCAACACTGTTCAACGAATTTACCATGGCCGAAGGTAACTATGATCGCGGGCATGAAGGCAGTGGATTGGGCCTAGCGATTTGCAAACAAATCGTCAATCTAATGGGAGGGGAATTGTCGGTTGTCACCGAAGTCGGCAAGGGTTCCGTCTTTAGTTTTGCATTGAATTTGGACCTGGCGCTACAAGATGATTGTGTTGTCACCACACCAGAACCTCTTCCCATCAATGCGTCGATTGCAAAAGATATCCGTATATTGATGGCGGAAGACAACCCTGCCAATCAGATCGTGCTGAGAACCATGCTGGAATTTTCGGGACTATCCGCCGACATCGTGAGCAATGGACTAGAGGCTATCGAAGCCGTTTCCAGTATTCCTTATGACATTGTATTAATGGATATTTCAATGCCAGAAATGGACGGAATGGAAGCAACCCGTCGTATTCGTGCCCTCGATTCTGAGGCCAAGAATGTGGTGATAATTGCACTGACTGCGCATGCTATCCGAGGGGACAAAGAGCACTTTCTCGATGTGGGCATGGATGATTTCGTTTCAAAGCCGTTTACACGACAAGCCATTCTAGATTGTCTCGCACGCTGGCAACCCAAAACGGTAGCTCTGAGTCAGAACGACATGGTCATTGCGCCTGAACAAGATGAACCAAACACTGCACTTGCACCCGCAACCAGCCAAGAAATGGTGAATGAAGGTACTTTAAACCAATTGGTGCAGGACACATCAGCAGACGTGGTGCCAAATCTGATCGCTTTTTACATCACAGATGCAAAAAAACGCATCGATAAGATCGCGGACGCAGCCGCTAAAAATGACTATTACGCCTTGGAATTTGAGGCGCACACCTTAGGCAGCAGCGCCGCGTCTCATGGCAACAGTTTACTGTGCAGCCTTTGTCGTGAACTAGAACAAAAATGCATGAATCAAGACTATGAACAAGCCTTAGACATCGCTTCGTCGTTAGGAAAAGAAGCGCCAGCATCGTTAAGTGCATTAGAAGAAAGAATGCTTCTCGGCTTTACCGAGCAAAGCAACACAAAGAAATAAACCGTAGACAGAACAAGTCTGTCTTACGCTGAATATAAATAACTATCATAACGTTACGTCTCCTTTACCTTACGATGGCATGACGTAGGCAGACAGTAAAAAAAGGGATTCTTTTCACATGAAGTCAACGTATCGCGTGCTTATCATTGAGGATTCGGAGCCTCTTTCGAACCTTTATATGCAGTACCTTGCCAACGAGCCCATTGAGCTTACTTGCCTTGGAACTGGCCAAGCTGCACTTGATCACCTTCAGGTTTCGACACCTCATTTGATTTTGCTGGATCTCAAACTGCCGGACATGTCCGGCGAGAAAATCCTCCAGTGGATCAACGAGCAGGCAATCCCATGCGCGGTTATCGTGGTGACCAGCCATGGCTCTGTCAATACCGCCGTAGATTTAATGCGCCAAGGCGCGGTGGATTTTCTCGAAAAGCCCGTCAGTGCTGAGCGTCTGAAAACCACGATTAGAAATCAGCTCGAACGCACGCGACTTCAAGGGTTGGTTGAAGACATCCAAAGCAACTTCGAACGCAATACCTATCAAGGATTCATTGGTTCCAGCCTGCCGATGCAAAATGTGTATCGCATTATTGATGCTGCAGCCCCCAGCAAAGCGACTGTATTTATTACAGGAGAAAGCGGCACAGGCAAAGAAGTCTGTGCGGAAGCCATTCACCACCAAAGCCCTCGAACCAACGCGCCTTTCATTGCACTCAACTGTGGTGCGATCCCCCACGATTTGATGGAAAGCGAAATTTTCGGTCATATAAAAGGGGCATTCACGGGTGCCAGTAATGACCGTAAAGGGGCCGCTTCTCAAGCTGAAGGCGGCACACTGTTTCTTGACGAAATCTGCGAAATGGATTTAGAACTGCAAAAGAAACTCCTGCGTTTCATTCAAACCGGACGCTTCCAAAAAGTGGGGGCAAGCAAAGAGGAAAGCGCCGATATTCGCTTTTTGTGCGCCACCAACAGAGATCCACTTCAAGAAGTGTCAGCAGGGCGTTTTCGTGAAGACCTTTATTACCGATTGCACGTTGTACCTTTAGCCATGCCGCCTTTGCGAGAACGTGGTGATGACATTTTGTCGATTGCGACGAGCTTTTTGGTGACCTATGCCCAAGAGGAAGGGAAGAAATTCTCGCGCTTTACGCCCGAAGCAGAAGTGGTATTGCGCCACTACCCATGGCCGGGTAACGTGCGTCAGCTTCAAAACGTGATTCGTAACGTGGTGGTATTGCATGATGGCGATGCGGTCAGCATCAAACAACTTCCGCCACCATTGAATGAAACCTTAAGCGATCAGGAAATCAAATCGCTGGCACATTTGGCGATACCCGAGCCCGTAAACCATGCCAACGCAATAGACAATCAAATCTCATCACCCAATGCAGAGGACGGTATACGTCCACTCTGTGATTTAGAGCGCGAAGCCATTCAAAAAGCCATCGCACATTGTGGTGGCAATGTGCTCAAAGCGGCCGTGTTGCTACAAATCAGCCCCTCGACGCTGTATCGTAAGAAGCAAGCGTGGGAAACCGATGAAGCCTGAGTGACAATTTCAAAATAGCATCTAAGCGGCTAAACGCACCACACAGAAAAGTAGAAAACGCCGCTTCGTCGCGGCGTTTTTTTATGTTTATGGTCGGTTAAGTCTGGGGAAATATAGCGGGATGATTACCTTGTCGGGGTATTCCCTTAAACACGGCACTGATTAGCCAACCGACCGCTGAGTATGATTGCCATTGGCCAGATAACTCAGGAGTTCACGCAGTCCCTGTGTGACAGAGGTTTGAGCAACCACTGTCAATTCTTTCGCCCCTCTTGCCGGGCTACCGATGGACGTACGGATATCACCCCGACGCGCTGGGACGTATTCCATATCAACGGTCGTGCCTGTTAGTGACATCAATATTGTGGCCAATTGATTGACCGACAGGGCGTCCCCTCGGCATACATTAAACACTTCAGGTGTTACAGACACTTCTTTCATGGCTGCGCGTAAGAAACGCACGACGTCTGTCACATAGATAAAGTCCCGAGTTTGCTCTCCGTCACCAAAAATGGTGAGTGGCTCTGCATCCATCACTTTGTCAGCGAAAATCGAGATCACACCAGAATAGGGCGATTTTGGATCTTGGCGAGGTCCAAATACGTTAAAGAATCGCAACCCCGTTGTTGGCACACCATGTACCATCGACGCAACACGCGCATGTAATTCAGACCCTAACTTATCGGCGCCATAGGCGGTCAATGGGCGAAGCACTGCTCGCTCTGACAAAGGCATGTCCGCATTATCACCATAAACAGCCGCCGAAGACGCATACACGACTGGCGTTTTGACCGCCCTTGCCGCCTCAAACACGCGAATACTGCCCGTTAGATTCACTTCGTGCGTTTCGACCCACTGCTGATTAGAACGTTCGACAGAGGCAATCGCCGCTAAATGAAAACAACCATCCATTTCCTTCATTGCGTCTTCAAGGACACCCGGTTGACAAATGTCGGCCACGCGGAGTTCACAATGACGAGGCACGTTCCCGCGTGACCCCGTCGAAAGATCATCGATCACTCGAACATGATGACCGTCAGCCAGCAACGACTCGACTAAATGTGAACCGATGAAGCCACAGCCTCCAGTAACTAAATAACTTGCCATGCTCGCCTCTGTGCTTTTATGAGAAATCTGTCAGGAGCAATGCAAAGGCTTTGCCAAGTTTCTTGTTTGCCATTGCACACAGTGCCACGTTCACCACTGGCCATGAAGTATTGATCCCAAGGAAAATAAGGGCTTTATCTCTTTCAGCCGAGTACTGTTCCGAAGCAAATTAGCGATTTTCTTTAGGTAATAGACCCCGCGATTTTTCTATTTATTCACTTTTTCTCCCAACCCCGTCCTTTCTTTCGTCAATTTGACATGCGGTTTGACCAATCGCTGATTAGCGATTGTCATTTTGATTACTCAAGATGCCCTATTTAGACCAAAAAATCCTTAATATTAAAATTGAATCAATGAGTTAACGCATTGGCACTATCTTTGCTGTAGCTGTGCGTAGGACTATTTATCTAGGATGAAGGTGACAGCATGACAACGAACAAAAAGAAAATCTGGCTAGTGTTGGACAGCCGAGGGTTTGGCGGCATTGAATCTCATGTCGAACAACTGGCGCTGGGACTGAGTAATGCCCGAACCGATGTCACTGTTGTATTTCTCAATAGCTATGGTGAACATCCCGTTCACAAGCGCCTGCTTTATTGCGGTTTACACTGCGACGTTCTTGACGGTCGCTTCATGTCTTTATGGCAAGCCATTCGCAAAGGTAAACCTGACGTCATTCATACCCATGGTTACAAAGCCGGCATTCTCGTTCGTCCTATCACTAAAATATTGGGGATCACCTGTGCCAGTACTTTCCACAGTGGCGAAGTCAAAGAAGGGAAAATCAAACTTTATGACTGGTTCGATCGCCATACCGCCTTTCTCGCAAATCAAGTTTATGCCGTGAGCACACCCGTGCTGGAATCTTTGCCTTGCGCTGCCAAGCTTGCCAATAACTTCGTGAACACGCACAACACACCGCCATCAGATGGCGATCAAATCGCGTTTGTGGGGCGCTTGAGTAAGGAGAAAGCACCTGAACGTTTTGTGCATCTCGCGAAACGATTTCCTCATCTTGATTTCCATATCTATGGTGATGGGCCAATGCGCAAACAGCTAGAAAGGATAGCTCCACAAAACGTCACATTCCATGGTGCGCAAAGTGATATGCGCAAAGTCTGGATTCACATTGGTCTGCTTGTGATCCCTTCTCGAGCGGAGGGGCTGCCTATGTCGGCTTTAGAAGCCATGGCTCGAGGGATCCCCGTCGCAGCCTTTAATGTAGGTGCGTTAGATAAGCTTATTCAACATGACCAAAATGGTTGGTTAATCAAGCAAGGGGATTTTGAAAGCCTGGTCAATGTCATTCATATGTGGCGCAACAGTGATGCGGTTCAACGTGCGCAATGGCGCATGCGAGCCATTAAAACCATCGAACAACGTTATTCCGCCGAGGCCGTGGTTCCGCAGTTGCTCCAAGCTTATACCGCCGTGGCAAAGTAATCTCACCAGTGATTCTCAAAATGACAAAAAGCCAGTCAACCGCGGTGCAATGCATCGCGGTTTTCTTTTAAATCCCAGTAAATCAGTCGGATAGGAACATGGCTCAATCATTGCAATGTTTTAAGTCAATACTCTTACGATTCCCGTAAGTCACGAATTGATATTAACAACCTGGAGGAAGGAAAATGACATTAACACCTCAGGTTCTACCTACCCCTCAAAAAGTGCTGTTTGTCCATTATGGTGATGATTGGATCCGCGGCAGTGAACGTTGCTTAATTGACCTCATCACGCACCTCGACAAAACATTGTTCGAGCCAGTGCTTTGGTGTAACAGCGAACGACTCGCCAATGAAGTCCGCCCACTTGATATCCCGGTTTATGTCAGCAACTTTACGCTGCTGCTCGGTGAACGCGCCCCCAAGTGGGACGTGATCGGTTTCAGCCGATTAGTGAGTCTAGGATTGCGTATTGTTGACGAACATCAGATCTCTCTGATCCATTCCAACAGCGGCGCGCCTTCCCAGTGGTTAAACTTGGTCTCCCGTGCTCGCAAGCTTCCTCTGGTGCTGCATTTGCATTCTCGCTATCCGCTAAGAGACCGCATTACTCTCGGACTGCATCATGCCAGCATGGCGGTTGGTGTTAGCCAACCTGTGGTTGACCAACTGTTAACCGATGGGGCCGTTCCCGATCGTTGTCAGGTTATTCCTAACGGAATAGACACTGAAGCCTTACTGAAACAACCCGTTGAAGACATCCGACGATCGCTGGGTCTTCCTAGCGATGCATTCGTCGCGGTGAGCATTTGCTCACTGATACATCGTAAAGGTGTCGATCTGCTGATTGAAGCTTGTAAGCAACTGCGTGAACTGCGTCTGCCCGTTCACTTAGTTGTGATTGGCGAAGGTTCAGAGAGAAAAGCGCTCGAAGCACAAATCGCTGAAGCGCATCTCACCAACTATGTGCATCTCGTGGGTGAAAAACACAACGTGGTTGGCTTGATGCGCGGTGGCGCTGACCTTTGTATTTCAGGTGCTCGCGAAGAAGTATTTGGCTTAACCTTGGCAGAAGCTGGCTTGGCAAGTCTCCCCGTTATTGCACCGCGCGTCGGCGGCATTCCCAGTGTTATCAGCCATCAAAAAACAGGATTATTGGTTCCAACGGAGGATGCGCATGCGCTTGCTCAAGCCATCTACCATTTGTTTGTGAACCAAAACCAAAGGTTGCAACTTGGTGTGCAAGGTCATCAACATGTGCTCGCGAATTTCACCATTAAGACGCATACCTCGGCTTTCGAAGCACTCTACAATGGTTTGCTCAACAACCCTGCCATGACTACCAAATGGATGAGTCATTGGCAATTTGTTCCACCGGTTAAAGCATCATTTGCGTTTGTAAAAAACTACCGCAAGCCGCATCCAGTCGAGGTGGCAGTATGAGCAAGTTAAAACACATACTGATCCTTGACCCCATCGCTTTTGCAGGGGGCTCAAAGGTATCCACCAAGCACGTGCTGGCGCAGCTTGAAAATAAAGAAGTTCGCGTGTCTGTGCTGACGGCAGATGCCAAAAGTTGGCGTCAAACCCAAGCCTACGTTAGACACTTATTCATGCCCGCAAGATTAGAAAGTGCTGAACAAGGATTGGCCTACTTTGCTCGCCACTTGCTGATCGCCGCACAACTGCTTTGGTTTCGATTGGTTATCGGCACTATCGATACCGCCCTTGCCGCTTCCGGCCCTGGTGTGGATTTAGGGCTGTACCTAGCCAAACCTTTTTTAAGTTACCGAATCGTGCAAATGGTTCATGGCCCTGTCGCCACCTCCCGTACCATTGGACGATGTCTGATGCGTGCAAACCATGTGTTTTACCTTGATTCCACCCGTGAATCATTGTGTTCGGCGCTCAAAGCCACAGGCAACACGGACGATGTGTCTGCGTACCCGCACTTTCAAACGTTTAATAACGGCTTACCGAAAAGTGCTTGGCCAAGCCCGTGTCAACACGACTATGCCGTCGTCTTCTGGGCAGCATCTCTGTTGAAATGGAAAGGGTTGGACACCTTGATACAAGCATTGAGCAGTGTTCCCCCGTCTCAGCGTGCTGAAACACATATTTGTTTTATTCGCCCCGAGCAAACTACGCTTACAGTTAGTGACGCGCCACAAAGCGTTAGCAAGGTATTCTGGTATGAAGCGCCCGATGACCTCGATGGTATTCGCGCTCGCGCCAACATTTTCGTGTCCACCAGCACCAAAGAACCCTTTGGACTTTCCATTCTTGAAGCAATGGCGGCCGGAATGTGCGTGATCATTCCCGAAGACGGCGCCTATTGGGATACCCAATTAACCCACGGTGTGAACTGTTTGAAATATGCACCGCACGATGTGAACGCGCTGGCTGGCTCACTCATCGATGCACAAAGTGACATGCGAACCCTTCAGTGCATCGGCAAAGCGGCCAATATCGTCTCGCAGCAATATCGCGCTGAGTATTGTTTTTCTGATATCTGTGAGGCATTAGTGCCCAACTCAGGATCGCGTTTTTCGTCATTGAGCCGCAATGAGGTACAAGGATGAAATCGTTGTCGCCCGTCATGAAACAAACCCTGCTCTACGGCAGCAGCATCGCATTGATGAAAGGGATTTCATTGCTGATGTTGCCCTTTATCACTCACCAACTGCCACAAGCAGAATTTGGACTACTGGAAATTATCAGCAGTATCGCAGCGCTTGGCAGTATCCTTGTGGGTTTAGGGCTTGAAGATGCGTTATATCGCTTTGTGGGTGGCAGTAAAACCCAACGCGAACGCATTACCATGGCGGCTCGAATATTCACTCTAACACTGATGGTCTGTGCCGTAATGATTCCACTAGGTTGGGTCGGTGCTGCCATGCTCGACAGCTATTTGCCGGGCGGACTGACAACCTATCAATTGCGCTTGGTGTTACTCATGCTGGCATTGGAAGGCTGCATCGCCGTGCCATTAGGCTGGCTAAGAATGCAAAACCGCGCCGTCGCGTTTTTCTCTGTTGCCGTAGGCCGCGCCTTTTTGCATGCGGGGTTAACCATAGTGATGCTGCTTAATGGCAGAGGCATTGATGGGGTGCTGGAAGCGGGCGTTATTGCTGCAATAACGCAAGCCGTGATCCTGACCATTGTGCAATTAAAAGAAACGGGGTTTTCATTCTCACGCTCGGTAACGGGACAATCGTTAGTTTATAGCATGCCGATTATGGCAAGCGGCATCATGGCTTTTACACTCAACGGCCTTGACCGCTGGGTGCTCGCAGACGTGAGTTCATTAGAGGAACTGGCGCAATTTGGTGTGGCCGCCAAGTTTGGTTTGGCCGTGGTGTTATTGCTACAACCTTTTGGGATGTGGTGGATGCCTAAACGCTTTGATGTTCTCTACGGCATCGATGGCAGAAAGAAAGCCACACAATTTACTTGCTACGGTTTAGTCGCGGTGATGTTGATTGCCGTTAGCGTCGCCTTTGTCGCGCCACTCGCCATTACTTGGCTACTGCCAGAAAGCTACATTTTAGCCGCACAATTTATCGCATTCTTGGTAGCAGCAGCTTTGTTCAAAGAAATGGCTGAACTGGTCAACCTTGGCAGCTTTGCAGGTGACACCACTTATGCGCAAATGGGGATCAATGCGGTAGCGGCTGTCGTTGCAATAACAACGCTATGGTGGTGGGGTCACGAATACGGCGTGTTTGGTGTACTGATGGCGTTGGCCTTCACACAGTGTCTGCGCTTTGTTCTGTTTTTTGTTGTTAGCCAATCGCTATATCACCTGCCTTACCCAATATATTCACTCATCCTACTTGGCATTTTGTGTTTTGGTTGGTTAGCAGTATCACATCTCGACTGGTCACCGGTTACCCGAATCATATTGCTCGCGCTGGCACCACTTAGCTTGATGTTGGCAAGCCAAAAACTTGGGTTACTGCCGAAATTGTCATTCAAACGTTTTGCCGGACAAACCGTATAGGCGCATTCGACAACGAGATGTGCCTAGCACTCACAACGGCTGACTGCAATCATCGCAGTCAGCGGTTTCTTTAACGCGTGCTTTTGTCTATTTGAATGTCAAAATGAAAAACGTGCCCCCCGCCCTTATCGAATACCCCCTATCTCTCTGATAAGTAGAAATAAAATAAGTTGGCTCGCTTCGTGCTTTATCACTTGTTAGACGGTCACTGGTACCGGAATAGCAAGGAGAAAGGCGATGAACATACAAGCGACGCGACATTGGTTAAAGCACAGCCCCAGCCCTGTGGCTCGCGGCCTATTTCGTACCCTAAAAGCCTGCCTCCACATGAGCATTCCCGCGCCAAAACTGATTGTTGTTCCGCTGTATCAGCTAACCCGATTAACTCAAGGGCTATGGGAAAACATGACACGCACAATATGGTGGACGCCCGTGTTTAAAGGTCGCCTGCATCACGTAGGCAAAAACTTTTATCTCTATGGCGGCATGCCGTTAGTCAGTGGCCCTCTTTCCATTTCCATGGGTGATGATTGTCGCGTCTCCGGACAGACCACGTTTTCAGGTCGCACCTGCAGCAACGAACAACCTCAGCTGTTAATTGGCGATAACATCGATATCGGCTGGCAAACCACCATTGCAGTCGGCCGAAAAGTGGTAATCGGTGACAACGTTCGCATTGCAGGACGGGCGTTTCTTGCGGGCTATCCCGGCCACCCGATCAACGCACAAGATCGCGCTGCTGGCATGCCAGAATTAGACAGCCAAGTCGGCGACATCATTCTTGAACCCGATGTTTGGCTCGCCACTGGCGTGTCTGTCATGGCAGGTGTCACCATCGGGCATGGCACCATTGTCGCAGCAGGCAGTGTCGTCACGTCTGATCTTCCCCCAAACGTCGTTGCTGGCGGTATCCCGGCTAAAGTGCTTCGCAATCTCACTGTCGAGGAGATGACCCAATGAAACGCGACCTGATTGTTTTTGGCGAAGACTGGGGCGGTTTACCCTCCAGTACACAACATTTGATCCGCCGCCTGTCACAAGATCGCAAAATTGTTTGGGTCAATTCCATTGGTTTGCGTCGTCCAACATTGACGGTTAATGATTGCAAACGTGCCTGGCAGAAACTCACAACCCGCTCAGTCAGCAACAAGGGAGCATCAAAAACCTGTGCGACGCCGCAGAGCCTCACCGTTGTGAACCCTTCGACATTGCCTGCACCACGCACGATGCTGGGACGCAAACTGGCGGCGGGTATGCTGCGCAATCAGCTTGCACCCATCATTGCGCAAGCAAATCTGCACAATCCTATCTTGTGGACGTCACTTCCTACCGCTGTTGACGTTTCCGACCAACTCGGTACTTCGTCATTGGTGTATTACTGCGGTGATGATTTTTCTTCATTGGCAGGGGTTGATCACCACACCGTGGCTCAACGCGAACAGGAGTTGGTAGAAAAAGCCGATCTTATCCTGACCGCGAGTGAAACGCTCTTCACGCGCTTTTCTGATAAATGCACTCGCTTACTGCCACACGGTGTCGACTATTCCCTATTTTCTACCCTTTGTCCTCGCGCCGAAGATTTACCGAATAATGGCCGTCCTATTGCGGGTTTTTATGGCTCATTATCAGAATGGCTCGACTACAAGATGCTCGCAAAAACCATCACGCTTCTTCCCGATTGGGATTTCGTATTTATCGGCAAACCTTGCGAGGCCGCATTGGCGCTCAAGCAACACGACAATGTCACCCTACTCGGCCCTAAATCTCACCATGAGCTACCTGGCTACAGTCAGCATTGGTCAGCCAGTCTGCTACCTTTTACTAATAACGACCAAATCAAAGCATGTAATCCACTGAAGCTTCGAGAATATCTCGCTGCGGGAAGGCCTGTCATCAGCACGCCCTTTCCTGCAGTGAATGAATATCGCACCTTTGTCTCAGTGGTACAGAACGCCGAAGAAATGGCCAAAGCGCTTCGTAATGCGGCCGAGCAAGCACCCAATGCTCACCAGCAAACTGCGGTTAGCGCGCACACTTGGGATGCGCGGGCTGAAAAGCTTGCCACATGGTTGGATGCTTTATGAATACGTTAACGTATAAGTTGCTCATTTTGCTTGATGGTGCATGGCGTCGTCGCTATGTGATCATCATGCCCATCATCATCTTTCCGTTAATGGGCACGGCCATTGGCATGCTAACGCCTAAGAAATACAACTCACACACCACCATGCTGATCCAAGAAACGTCTAAGATGAACCCCTTTCTCGAAGACTTGTCCGTTTCTTCACAGATGAAAGAGCGCTTCAGTGGCTTGCAAACTCTGCTTCACAGTCGCCATATCTTGGGTAAAGTGGCGCTGGAACGCGGGTTAATTGAAGAAGATTCCTCTCCCGTAAAAATAGACGAAACCATTGCCCAGCTCTCTGGCGGCCTCAACATGTCGACCATAGGCAAAGACGTGATCCGCATTGAGTTCCGCTCTAATACCCCCGAAGGGATGAAAGAGACGTTGCAGATTGTTAGCGACCATGTCATCGAAGAATTGCTGGCACCTGAGCGCTCGTCGATGAAAGACTCCAGCGACTTTCTTTCCGAACACATCGATTTTCGCCGCATAGAACTCGATAAAGCAGAAGCCGCATTGTCAGATTTTCGCAGTAAACATGCTGATGGTCTGCCTGAGTTACAGCTCGCCAATTACGCGCGTATCGAGACACTGAAACAGCGATTGTCTGAGAAGGAAGCCGAGATGGCGGGTGCGAAAAGAAGTCTAGGCGGGCTTGATCATCAGCTTTCCAGCACCAACCCCGTTGTGGGTCGCATTGAAGATCAAATCGTGAAGCATCGCAGTGAACTTGCCATGTTCAAATCACGCTATACCGATCAACACAGCTTGGTGCAGGGGGCGTTGAGGACGTTACGTCGTTTAGAAGAGCAACGCACTCAGCTTCTAGCTTCCAACCAACAGCCCGTTGATACCGACAAACTGTGGGACATGGCCAGCAGCGCAGCCATTAATTCAAGTACCGAATCTCAGCCTCTGTTGATTTCACAACTAGAGAATCTTCAACTGGCGCGAAGCAAAGTCGAAACACTCGATGAAGAAACCGTCAGCTTGCGCAAGATGATCCTCACACTGGAAAACAAAACCAGCCAATCTGGCGAAAAAGAGCAGAAGATCCGTAAGCTTGAACGCGACCTTGACGTGAAACGTCAGCTATTCCAAGAATTACTAGAACGTCACGAAATGGCGCGCCTGACCAGCTCCCTCGGTGTGTTCGAGCAAGACAAGCGCATCAAAATCATCGATCGCCCTTATTCGCCGGGCATACCCAGCAACCTTCCTTTGATTATTTTTACGATTGCAGGATTGATTGGCGGCTTTTTCCTCGGTTGCGGCATGGCCGTTCTCCTTGAGCTGACCGATACCACTATTCGCCGTATTTCAACCTTGGAAGCCATCACAGGTACTCCCGTTCTGACCCGTGTTCCTAAAATGACCTCAGAGTTTCCTCCTCTTCCTTCAGGGCCTAGCGCACCACCTAACGGCGGTAACGGCGGCGGAAGAATCATTGACGTGAATTAATTGAGATTGGATTGAGGTTGAAGTTGAAGAGGATAAATTCATGAAACATTGGCTACTGTCGCTAACACTGATGCTTTGCACGCCAGCACTTGCCGATTTAAGACTCGATAAAACCGAGTTAATCGACATATCGCAAACCAGCATGTTGTTGATCTCCGGGAATAACCTGACCGCTTCCGATGTCATTATCGTCATACGTGCAGATGACACCAAGAACCCTGGATACTCAGATCGCGCCAACATCGAGCGTGTGATCCCACAAGGTAGTTTTGAATTGCAGATCCCGTTTGCCAGCTTGCGTACCCCCAGCGGCCGCCAATTGGATCTCAACAAACTGCAGCAAATCATCGTATTTTCTGGCAACAGTGAGCGCGGTTTCGCTCTGTCCAATGCACGAATTGAAACACCAAAACCACTTGGGGAGAATGTGTATGCGTGGGACCTTGGCCCAGTAGGCAGCGCAATATGGCCGGGCTTTCAACCACTCACCATCAAGTCAGGGTTGTTGACGGGACCGGGGCTCAACGCCATTGATCGAGGTGCCCGCGCACAAGCTGCTGATGCCCTGACCATTGATGGTATACGTGGTATCGAATCCGCAGCACTCCCTCTGCCCGCAGGAAATTGGCAAATCACCCTTTGGCTTCGCGATGCCGGCGAGTGGGAATACCTTCCCCATCCACTTCAGCGCAAGATTACTGCCAACGGCGAGCCTGTATTCACTCAAAACATGTCACCGACTGAATGGATTGAAAACGTCTACCTTGGCCGGCGCAATGTAGATATTTCGCCCAATAGCAGCAGTTGGACACATTATGGCGAACGTAAAAGTGACCGTGTCACTTTCAACATTTCCAGTGATGGCAATCCCGTGATCTTGCGGTTAAGTGGCAAAACAACCGATGCCCAGTTTATGAGTGGCATTCTGGCTGTCCCACAGAGTAACCCGCTGATTTTGGACATGCTCACACGCCAACGCAAAGTATGGTGGGAGAAGAATTGGCCCATCGCAAATTGGAAGAAATGGCCAACCGGACAACCTCGCCTACAAACCAATACCACAGAAACCAACGTCGCACCGGGTACATCTGCTGTGCTTCAATTTGCGTTTGAACAAGGCAATATTCCCGGCGCACCCATGGTGATGCTGCGCCAACCCGTGTTGAATGGTGTTTCCATTCCCGCCAATTGGCACTGGAGTCAGTGGCAATTAACGCGGACGCATCTCTCTTCAACACTGTTAGAGGCAAATGATGACTTTTTACGTTATGGCTTAATGCCAGAAAACGAGGGCGTTGCAATGCCGCGCCGCATGGTTATTCGTGTCGATGTACCCACCGCAACACCACCCGGTATTTATCACGGAGAACTGTTTGTGATGATGCAAGGTAAAAGCCTAAAGGCACCGTTTTCCATTAACGTGGTCAATGCGTCTTTGCCTGATATGACCAAACCTGTTGGTATTTATCTTGAACCGTCGGTGCACTTTGGATGGTTTAAGGAACTCGCCGCCATAAGCCATCAAGCCACGTTGTGTGATCTCACCTTTTTGAGAACATTGGGACTCACGGGGATCTCACCGCCTTACCCCACGCCACAAAACACCGAGGCACTTCAAGCGTTCGAGGACATGTCTATCACACTGAATAAAATGGGTTTTCGTGAATCCATGGCCTACACACCCGCGAAACGGCTGACACAATCACTCGGAGCAGGAAATGCAGCCAATGTGGTAGCGAATATTGAACAGCAACACCAACAACGTCTGCAAAGCACGCCGTATTGGTCAATCGCCGATGAACCGAGCAACCCTGGTAATGTTGATTTATTTAAAGACATGCATCGTCAGTTTTCTATCTTTGCCCCGTCCGCAAAATTAGCCGGACATTTAAACCATGACAAAGACAGAGAATACCTCTCCATGTTCGATTTGATTTTGATAAACGACGGCTATGGCGTGGACAAAAACGAAATACAGCAAGCGCAACGGGATGAACGCAAGGTGTGGTTGTATAACTTACCCAACCCACGTGCTGCCGCAGGCTTCTACCTTTGGCAGTCGGACGCTGACGGCTTTCTCAAATGGCATGGGCGAATGCCAACCGCCGATCCGTTCGACCCCACTGACGGACGAGAATATGATGTGCAGTTTCTCTACCCATCAAAGGAACCTTGTCCTGAAGAACCTGATATCAACATCACGCTCTACGACATCATGGAAGGTATTACGGATTATCGCTGGGTGTTATGGCTGCAGAATAAAGCCCAAACGAACCCTGACGCCAAACGTCTTCTGACTCAATTGAAACGTGATGTGCCGGATACATGGGAAGCCATGCTAAAAGTCACACCTCAACAAATGGAAACATGGCGCCAACAGATTATTCAACTCGCTCAGTGACAGTCAAGGCGACTCTCAGAATGAGAAAACACTAAGCCGGAGAATTTTTTTCCGGCTTAGTTCGTTTTTAATCAACACATTATACTCACCAAAAAAAGTGGCACGTCTTCTGCAATAACACTCTCAGTTGTTCGTTTTTTTACTCGAGGTTGTCATGAAGACCATTGTTCAGGTAGTGCAACATCTCAGACCAGGCGGATTAGAAGTGATGGCGTTAGAGCTGATGAAGTTCTCTCATCACGGTCACGCAATGAAGATTGTCAGCCTTGAAGGTGATGCAACATCCGCCCTTGCAGCATGGCCTCGTCTTCGCGAGTTTGATAATCAGTTGGTGTTCATGAATAAAGCACCGGGGTTCACGCCATCAACAGTGGTCTCACTCAAGCGCCTGCTCACATCGTTAAATGCAGACCTTATCCACACTCACCACATTGGTCCGTATTTTTACGGCGGCCTCGCCGCTTTTCTTAGCCGTATCCCTCATGTTCATACCGAGCATGATGCTTGGCATTACAGCAACAAGCGCCACCAAATGCTGCATCGTATCGTTTCTATATTTGGTAACCCTATTCGCGTTGCCGATGCTGATGTAGTTGCCCACGCCCTCTCTTCAATATCAGGCATGAATGACATTCGCGTGATCAAAAATGGGGTAGATACGGCGAAATATGTACCAGGTGAAAAAACTGCTGCACGCGTTGCGATGCAACTGCCCACCCACGTAAAAATGGTAGGAGCAAGCGGACGTCTTGAGGAAGTTAAAGGACACGGCGTGTTGATTTCCGCCATGGCCGAGTTACCTAGCCACATTCACCTCGCCATTGCAGGTTCTGGCTCAATGGAAATGCAGTTAAAAGATAAGGCCAAATCCTTGAACCTGAGCGATCGCATTCACTTTCTCGGTCATGTCGAAAACATGCCGCAGTTCTACCAATCACTCGATTTATTTTGCCTGCCGTCTTTCAATGAAGGGTTTCCGCTTGCCCCATTGGAAGCCCAAGCCTGTGGTATTCCGACTGCCGTGACCAACGTTGGCGGTGCAGTAGAAACACTGTGCCCCGAATCAGGGCTGATACTCAAAGCCGGTGACGCAAATGATATGGCGGAAAAAATCATCACCCGAATTCATGGCGTCAAATCATCAAACCCACGCGCATTTATCTCGAAACACGCAGACGTACGCACCATGGCACATGCCTACGATTCTCTCGCAGAGGGTCTATAACATGACACATCAACTGATTTTCTGGCTTACGGCCATCAGCATATTTTTGGTGATATACCATCACCTCGGCTATCCCCTACTGCTAAAACTGCTGGTGCGCCGTCCTTCTTCTAACGAAGAAAATACACACGAAGGAACGCCTGCTCGAGGCTACCGTGAAAGTGTTGCAGATAGCGACTTGCCGACCATTAGTGTCCTGATGCCAGCTTACAACGAAGCAAACTGGATCGCAGACAAGATCCGTAACCTCGCAGCACTGGATTACCCAAGCAACAAGTTACAGGTGATATTGGCCTGTGATGGATGCAGTGACGATACCGCAAACATCGCCCGCCAAACTGCCGCGGAGGCGCTGTGTGCTCACCTTAATGTCACGGTGATTGAATATACAGAGAACGCAGGAAAAGTCGCGGTGATCAATACCACCATGCCGCAAATCAAATCGGACATTGTGGCGTTCAGTGATATCTCGGCGCTGATTTCTATCGATGCGTTCTACATCGCGGCTCGCCATTTTCAAGACCCAACAGTCGGTGTGTTGAACAGCCGTTACTGCTTGCTTAACCCCGCCGAAGGAGAGCAAAAATACTGGGATTATCAAAGCAAAATCCAGAGCAATGAAGCTCAACTGGGTTCATCGCTTGGTGCACATGGCGCGTTGTATTTCATTCGAGGCCATCTGTTTACACCATTAGCGCAAGACACCATCAATGATGATTTCGTGTTGCCAATGCAAATCGTGGAAAAAGGCTTTCGTGCTGATGTCCACGATGCGATTCAAGCCGTAGAGCTTGAGCCAACCAATGCACATCAAGATTTTCGCCGCCGCCTCCGTATTGGCGCGGGGAACTGCCAACAACTTCTGCGTCTTTTTCGTTTACTCAACCCTGCGCGTGGTGGCATCGCCTTCACGTTCGCATCAGGAAAAGGTTTGCGAGTATTGATGCCCTTTTTCATGCTAACCGCTTTGTTGGGTAGCGCACTGCTTGCACCATCAAATGGGTTCTTTGCCCTTGCGGTGCTCGGTCAAATCTTCATCTATCTTGCGGTGGGTTTTTGGCACCTTTCGGGCTATCAGCCCAAAGGCAGTATCGCGAAATCGCTGGTGTATTTGGTTACAGGACACACCGCCAATTTCATCGGTACGTTACGTTACATCACAGGCTTAGAGACAGGGAAATGGACCCGCATCTCTGAGGTGTCGAAGAATACTCACAAGGAAGCATCAAAATGAATCTCATCATGAATTTG
Source organism: Enterovibrio sp. FF113 (assembly GCF_041439165.1). Lineage (NCBI taxonomy): Bacteria > Pseudomonadati > Pseudomonadota > Gammaproteobacteria > Vibrionales > Vibrionaceae > Enterovibrio > Enterovibrio sp. FF113. The sequence goes on from NZ_JBGONO010000003.1 coordinate 185,629, forward strand.
AACGCGAACGTGAACAGCGACATCAACCCCATCACAGCGAAAGCAAAACGTGGATTCGACATTTTCTTTGCTTTAATTGGACTGGGGCTAACCCTTCCGCTGTTTCCTCTGATTGCGCTTGCTATCAAGATCGACAGCCGTGGTCCGGTATTCTTTAGCCAAATGCGTATCGGTCGTGCGTTACCTGACAGAAGTCTGATTTTTGAAATGCTGAAGTTCCGCACCATGCGTACCGATGCCGAAAGCGTTTCTGGTGCAACATGGGCGACCAAAACGGACCCTCGTGTCACACGCATTGGTCGTTTTCTAAGAAAAACACGCTTGGATGAAATCCCACAATTTATCAATGTACTCGTAGGTGATATGTCACTGATCGGCCCACGCCCTGAACGTCCAGGTTTCTACCAAAAGCTGGAAAACGCTATCCCTTACTTTGCAGAGCGTACATACGGCGTAACACCAGGTATCACGGGTCTAGCGCAAGTTAATCAAGGCTACGACACTTGTATTGACGATGTGCGATCTAAAGTGGGATACGACCACTCTTATGCATTGGCGCTTTCATCACCAATAACGTGGTTCAAGATGGATTGCTACATCATGGTTCGTACTATTGTCGTGATGGTATGTGGTAGAGGCCAGTAACCCCAAAGGCGGTCATTCATACATTTGATTCATCACAAAAAACGCCGTTTCCCTTCGCGAAAAAGCGAGCCGGAAACGGCCTTTTCATGCGTACACAATTGACGCTAGCAGGTCATTGAGATGACTTAATTTAGGTTACTGAACATTAATGGTGATTTTTTGAGAGAGAACGGGTTTGTCATGGGGGATATGCACAAAATCCGCCAGCAACAATTGTAGTGTGTGCTTACCTTTAGGCAATGTCAGCAGGGTTTCAGTTTGCCCTCCCCCAAAGTGCTTCACATTATCATTGGCGGGTAGCGGTAAGGCAAAATCCACCAGCGAATCGACATCAATCAGCAGGTGATGGTGACCCGAGTTGGGTTGATTATCACCCGCTGGTGCGACATCCATGCCTTTTAACCCAAACACCACTTTGAAGGTCTCAGGTACAGTTTCACCATCTTTGGGTTGCACAAAATACACATCTGCACCGGCAGCAGAAGGCGTAGCCGCGAGTAACGATGAAGGCAGAAGCGAAGCGGTTACAAGCAATAGCGATGAGAGCAGTGCATGTTTCATAATGTTCCCTTAATAAAGCCGTCTAACAGCTTTCAGCATGACTGATGTTGAGAAGGGATAAGTGTCAGGAAATGGGACTTTGCAAAAAAATACCGCCCAATCAAAGGGCGGCATGGTGAATCATTTTTCAGGGGTCAATTAGCGCGATGTCATCCGCCATGAGGCGTAATATTGAAACGTTAGCATTGAGACGTTAGCATTGAGACGTTTTCCACGTGCGATACCCACCAATGAGGTTTTTCACTATAAAGCCACTGTTCGCCAATTGGCGATAGGCCACGTTTCCGCGCAAGCCCACCTGACACGCCACAATGATTTCTTTGTCTTTCGGCAGTTCATTCATACGCCCGCGAAGTTGATCAACGGGGATATTAATAGCGCCGGGGAATGTACCGACCGACTCCAGCTCACCCGGATTACGCACATCTAACAGAACTTGGTCGGCGGTTAAATTCGTCAACGCGTCATAATGAATGCCATTAACGTCGCCTTTCATCACGTTGGTTGCCACAAACGCCGCCTGATTAATCACATCTTTCGCGCTGCCATAAGGGGGGGCATACGTCAGCTCTACATGTTGTAGCTGTTCAACGGTCATACCCGCGCGCTGTGCAACCGCCAAGATATCAATGCGTTTATCAACGCCATCTTTACCAATAGCTTGCGCACCCAGAATTTTGCCCGATTCTGGCGAGAACAGCAGTTTCAGTGATACCACTTCCGCACCCGGATAATAGCTCGCATGGCTGGCTGTGTGCACATAGACTTTCTCATACGCCATTTCATCACGCCTGAGTTGCTTCTCATTCTTACCGGTTGAAGCGACAGCCAAATCAAACACTTTACAAATCGCCGTACCTTGCGTGCCTTTGTAGGTTTCGTGTGCGCCTAACATGTTGTCTGCCGCCATGCGTCCTTGACGGTTTGCTGGGCCAGCAAGTGGCACCACGGTTTGCTTACCTGTCAAAAAGTCTTTTTCTTCGATGGCGTCACCCACGGCATAGATAAACGGATCGCTGGTTTGCATTTCATCATTCACCCAAATGCCGCCAAGCTCGCCAATTCTTAGTCCCGTGGCGCGTGCCAATGTGGTTTCAGGGCGAACGCCAATCGCCATGATCAATAACTCGGTGTTCAAGCTCTCACCGTTACTCAATTGCAGTGTGAGTGCGCCACGTTCTGCGTCATCTGCTGCTGCCTGAAACTCTGCCGATTGCAACGCAACCCCCAAACGCAAATCAATATCTTTTGCGCGAATTTCTTGATGAACAAATCCTGCCATTTCTTTGTCTACTGGCGTCATGACCTGATCAGCCATTTCTACCAATGCAGTTTCAATGCCTAATTGATGAAACGCCTCCATCATCTCTAAGCCAATGAAGCCACCACCAATCACCGTCGCATGTTTAGGTTGATTGTGTTTGATAGAAGTAAGGATCTTGTCCATGTCTGGAATATTGCGAAGCGAGAAAGTAAGCGGGTTATCAATACCGGGAATAGGCGGTACAACAGGGCTCGCGCCGGGACTGAGAAGCAAGAAGTCATAACTTTCCGTGTACTCAGTGTCGTCGAGCAAATTTTTAACAGTAACGGTTTTAGCTTCACGTTGAATACTGATGACTTCGTTCATCACGCGGACATCCACGTTGAATCGCGATAGGAAACTTTCAGGGGTTTGCAGAAGAAGCTTGGCTCGGTCTTTAATGTCTCCGCCAATATGATATGGCAAACCACAGTTCGCAAACGACACAAAGGGGCCGCGCTCAAACATAATGATCTCAGCACTTTCACTCAATCGACGGGCACGTGCCGCGGCTGAGGCTCCACCTGCAACGCCGCCAATAATAAGGATCTTCGCCATAACTCACTCCTGTGTTTCTCCACCTACGAATGCATCGTGGTATCGAAAAATGATACATAAACAAAAATGGGGGACTCGTCGTTTTCTGTCAGTACGAGCCAATAACTGCTACACTATATTAGATTAAACTCATATACAAGACTCTAAATTAGCATTGACTTAAATAAAGATCGTCGTATGATTAATATCATCATAAACGCATATGCATTTGTTTAATTGAAGAAAATCAGGGAGTAGTTATGTCGTTTCAGATCCCTTGGGATACATTCTCTTGGAGCCCATTGTTCGGTGGAATGCTACTCGGTGTTTCAGGGTTGGTACTGCTCGCTTTCAACGGGCGTATTGCCGGAATCAGTGGCATAGTCGGTGGGTTGCTCAAACCACGAAAATCCGAATTTTCTTGGCGCTTGTTGTTTCTTAGCGGCATGGTTATCGCGGGTTTGACTGCCCCTCAGTTCGGATTCGAATACCCAGACCTGTCTTCTCTCGCACCAAGTATTTCGCCGATGATCGCAGTTCTCGCGGGCTTACTGGTCGGCATCGGTACTCGGCTTGCCAATGGCTGCACAAGCGGTCATGGAATTTGCGGTATGGGTCGGTTATCTAAACGTTCTATCGCCGCTACGCTAATTTTTATGACGGCAGCGTTTGTCACCGTATTTTTACGTCTTCACGCCTAGGAGGTTTCTATGTTTTTTCGCGCAATCGCACTATTAGCAGGTTTACTTTTCGGCTTGGGCATGATGATTTCTGGCATGGTGAACCCTACCAATGTAATTGGTTTTCTCGATATTTTCGGCCAATGGAACCCAAGTTTGGCATTTGTAATGGGCGGTGCGCTGCTTGTGTTCATGCCGGGTTATTTTTTGTTGATTCGTCGACAACCCAAACCCATGCTTGCGGAAACATTTTGCTTGAGTGACAACCAATCGTTAGATAAACGATTGGTCTCGGGTTCTGCGCTGTTTGGCATAGGTTGGGGCTTGGCAGGCATCTGTCCAGGACCTGCCATCACACTGCTTGGTTCTGGCTCTGGCTCCGTCGCACTGTTCTTTCTAAGCATGCTCGCAGGAATGTATCTGGTAAATATCGTTGACGACAAACGCGCAGCGCTCGATATTAGCCCACAGCGTTAATTTTCATATTCGCTTTTTTGCTTAATCATTTGCCTCTCACATTACTCCCACCTCGCACACGATAGCTAAGTCATCTAAAGAAACCTGTTCAGCGCGAATATTCACCCTCGGAAGAGGGTCTGAATCCTGCCTCAGGAATCCTGAAATCACTCGGGTCTATCGTTAAAAAACAAAAATATCGACCTCCCGCTTTTCTTTTCCACCTCACAAAAGAACAGCCCAAAAAACGTAACCATATACACTCATCGCATAAAATATTGGGCAAAAGAAAGAGAAAACCAAAGTGCACATTTAATAACCACCTTTACACTTTGACTAACTTTCATTTATAAGTGCTCAATTATTCATGCAGATTATTATGCACCCAATAAATCCTGAAATTTAAATAGTATAATAAACCGTCACTCCTCATGTTTTTCTATGTGATAACCATCAAATAAATAGAATAATTAACAGTGTCTCATTTGTTCTCAACCATGATAAGCGACGTTTAGTTTCATATATCCAACCGTGATGTAAATCATGTCATTGACATCAAAGCATTAAAACGATCGCTTATGAAACAGAGAGTAAACCCAATCATCCGTCTTATAACTGAAGCAACCAACGGTATATGACATAAAAATAGACAAAACCGATGGTGGATAATTTTTAATATCAGTTATATCTTATTGTGAAGTATGTGCTTATATATTCTTCAAGGGAAATTCGCTTAAAGAGTGGTTATGCAAGCACATGCTTCTCTTAGTAAATATCATCTTAAACAAACGGAGCTTATCTATGTCATTATCTCAAATCACAAAGCGTTTTATTAATGACGAACGTGGCGTAACAGCAGTTGAATATGCAATACTTGGCGTTGCGATTTCAGCAATCATTCTGGCAGCTGTCGCAAACGATTCTACTCTTGGAACGGCTATCAGTAACGCTATGACTCAGATTTCCACCAATATCACCTCTGCTAACACTGGGGGCTAATTCACTCTAACGGGTTAGCTCGTTGAGCGCTTTAGAACTGCTTTTAATCTCTGGCTCAATAGCAGGGATGGCGACTGATATTTTACATAGAAAGATAAGCAATAAATTGTGCTTTGGCATTCTTCTAACATGTCTATTATTGGCATTTTTCGAACAGAAATTGCAACTTCATGTATATCAATCTCTATCTGTTGTCGCTATTGGGCTAGTGCTATTTTATTTTGGGATTTTAGGGGCAGGAGACACAAAGTTATTTTCAGCATATGCACTCATTATTGACACCCAATATTTCTCATTAACAATATTCATTATTAGCTTTCTAGGCGCAATAACAGCATTAGTCATTTTGGTTATGCAATTCATATCAGAAAACAAAACCAATAAAGGTGTGCCTTATGGCGTTCCCATTGTGGTTGCGAGTTTGTTTAGCATTTATTTAAGTAAGTTGAATTAAACCATGAGCCAACGTGTATTCTTTCTTATTGCTTTACTGTCCATAGGTGTAGGCGTTTTAGGCCTAAGTGGGTTTTTCCAAAGTAAGCACACTACCGCATCCGGAATATCGAATATTTCCTATCAGGTTGCTCAACTAAAATCATCGGTTAAACGCGGTGATACTCTGACTCGTGAAAACATCCGATATTTCAAACTGCGAGAAGAAGACGCCCTGAAAAATGGGATCGTCAGCGATATCATCATCTCGCATGTTCCCGGCATGGTCGCCAAACGCGATATTGGCGATGCCGTGTACCTTTCCTCGAGTGATTTTTTGCTCCCCAATGACCCCAATTATTTAGATGCTGTCATCAAAGATGGCATGTCGCCCTACGCCCTAACCATTGATCGAAAAGAATTTATTGGCTCAGGTATTTCAGTGGGGGATAAAGTTGATGTGATGATTTTAACCTCTGACGAACAGAATATTGGGGAAACGTCTAGGTCTACTTATATCGAGTCTTTCCGTTCACTTTCCGTGTCTCCGCTTCTGCGTAACATACGCGTATTAGCGATTGAAGATGACCACGATGAATTGCTTCCTCTCACGATTGAGCTCAATCGTGAGCAAATCGCCAAAATGGTGATCGCTCGTCGAATAGGCATTGTTGAAATCATCAAGGCATCAGGCAATGAGCTTTATAGCAGTGGTTCAATGAACGCTGATACTCACGATGTACTTCCTAACTTCAAATCCGTTACTGAAATTCGTGGCCAAAATAAGGCCTTTAACTAGAGAGCAAGAACATGCGACGCCATTACTTATCTGTCATTTTTTCTGTTGGCTTGCTCCTCGGTGGCACCTCTTCTGCTTTTGCTGCTGGAATTTTAAACCTAGGGACAGGGGACGCGCGATCTTTGTCCTTTGATGCCGTGATCGGCACCGTTTTCATCTCCGATCCAGACGTCGCCGACTATCAAGTTATCGACAACAACCGTCTTGTCGTTTTTGGACGTGAAATAGGCACCACCACACTGATTGTTTTTGGTGAAAACAGTCGAACACTCACCAAAAAGAAAATTGTCGTTAACCAAAGCCTCACCAAGATTGAGCAAATTTTGGCGATTCAATACCCCAATGTCGAAGTGTCAGTGCTTAACCTTGGCGAGCAAGTCGTACTTTCAGGTTTTGTGCCCACGCAAAAAGAAAAAAATGAGATCTATTCCATTGTTGGGGAGTTGTTGAAAAAGAAATTCACCGAACGGCGAACGGAATGGAAAACGTCAACACGAGAAAGTTTCGATATCGATTTCATGGCGCGACGCACCTATGACGGATTAGTGAATAATCTAGAAGTCGCGGTCACAAAACAGGTCAACGTCAAACTCACCATTGCGGAGGTCAACAGCTCGCTGGTTAACGAACTGGGCATTAAATGGGGAACGATCTTTTCCGACGGATTTGGCGGTAACGGACAGTTCTTTAGAGGCATTACTGGCTTTAATGGTAGCGCGACCAACATTGCGGCTTACATCTCAGCCATTAATGACGACAATGTCGGTCAAGTGCTTTCGGAGCCGAATGTTTCGGTGATTTCTGGCGAAACGGCAAGCTTCTTAGTCGGCGGTGAAATCCCGATCACCTATCGTATTGATGATGGCTATCGCATTGAATATAAAGAGTTCGGTATTGGCCTTGATTTGGCTGCCGAAGTGCTTCGCGATGACAAAATCAAGCTGTCCATCATGCCGCAAGTCAGCTCAGTGGACAGTCAATACGGCGATACCTTACTCGACATCCCATCATTTAAAGTACGACGCGCTCGCACCACGTTAGAACTGGGTGACGGTGACAGCTTTGTACTGGCAGGCTTGCTCAGCAGTGAAGATGAAGAAGCCTTATCTAAAATTCCGTTTATCGGTGATGTGCCTATCTTGGGTGCTCTTTTTCGCCATACCTCAACAACCCGCCGAAAAACCGAGTTGATTATCGTCGCCACGGTTTCACTGGTGGAGCCAATTTCTTCAACCAACGTCAAACTGCCCAGTATGCAGCGAACGTCCGCACTGTCTCGGTTCTTTGGTGTAGGTATAAACAGTTCTCCTGAAGTGTCGAAGTGGCAGGAAGAAATCCTCTCAACTGGAGGCTTCAAAAAATGATGATCATTAAGCACAGAGCAACACTATTTCTTTCGTTAGCACTTGCAACCACCTTAATGGGCTGCGCCACAGGGCCTGCTATTACGGGTAGCCACCTATTAGTGACCCCTGTTGTTTACGAATATTCGGTGACTGTCAAAAATAAGGCTCTGCAGCACGCGCAGAAAGAAATTTCAGCATACTTGGAGCAAAACGAATATGCATTGTTGGTACATGGTGCCACGATTTCATGGAATGGTAGACACGGAAAGACGATTGCGAAACATGCACAACAGTGGCTCATAAAACGCGGTATCTCTCTGGATAAATTGTTGCTCTCAGAAGCCAAAACCATGAGCAAAAGCACGGGAACAAAACAAAGCAACGTGACCCTGTCCACCACCATCCATCAGGTACAAAACCCAGCGTGTGGTTACGCCGTTATCGGTCAATATCATCGTAACAATGATGGTTGTATCCATGAGGCGATGCGATGGGAATCCATGGTGTATCCGGAAAACAAGCTTGCTGGGCAAGGACGTCTTTCTATCATCACACCAGACACCCTATAAAGGAGGTTATCTATGTTAGATTTTGGCGATCTCCTAAAAAAAGAAACGACTGACAGCGAACCTGCGATCGGGAGCCAGCATGGCCTGAAGTCTCTGCAATTCTTTCGTACTGAAGAAGTTAAAATTCTGGTGGATGAGACCTTCAGATTTGATGGTCACTCAGTCCCCATTTCCTATGCGTACAAATTCAAAGATATTCCCACGCAGGTCGAAGAGCATAACGCTCAACTCGTGGTCATTGATTTAGTTGGCTGCCCAGACACGCTCAAAGAGTGTCGCCAGTTATCTGCTCGGCTACCCTCTTATCTTTCTGTCATCATTCTGGGGGATGTGGATGCAATTTCAGTGATCCGAGAATTAAAATCACTGGGCTTTTACTACCTTTTTTGGCCTGTCGATAAAATTGAGTTGGCCGAGTTTGTTGATACGGTCGTAACGCGACATATTGAAGCGAACTCTCTCCACGGTCGACGCAAAGCCAAGCGTATTGGTGTAATTGGCATGCGTGGCGGCGTGGGCACCACCATGCTCACCGCAGAACTTAGCTGGATTTTATCCAACGATAAACAGACGTCGTGTCTTGTTGTCGATCACAACTACCTTTCCAGCAATCTCGATATTTTCCTCGGCATCAAAAACCGCGAAAAACGGCGGCTTAACGATACAGAAACCGGCGGGGGAGAAATCGATCAAACATCATCCAAAAACCTCGTCACACGCGTGAGTAACCGCCTTGATTATCTCGCCCTCGGACTCAGCGACGAACGATCTGCAGATCTGGATGAGATGACTGAATTGGTGCTCAATTATCTCGCCCCAGACACGAATTTTATTCTCGACGATTACTCCGCGTCCGTCGGGTTTGATATACAGCCCAGAAACTTATTAAAAACGCTGGATGTTGCCGTGCTGGTGATGGAACCGACCATTTCTTGTCTACGCGAAACCGCCGCGATGCTCAGTAAAATGAAAAAATTATTCGAAGAGCCCGAATACAAACGCACCGTGCGTATCATTTTAGTGTTGAACAACCACCGTGCTTCCCGCTTTAACAGCGTGACGCAGGCGGAAGTCGAAAAGTACCTAGATGTTCCCGTCAACATTGTTCTCCCCTACGAGATCACGGTGGAAGAAGCGCTATTGAATGGCACCTATCTCAGTGCCGGGAAATCTAAAATTGGCACCCAGATCAAGCACCTTTGCTCACGGATCATCGGCGAAGAAATCGCCCCTAAACGTAAGCTTTTCTCCTTTACACGTTCCAGTAGCGAGTAATTATTTATGCTTGGTCCAAAGGAACTCTATCGCTCATTCCGCGAACGTATTTTTGATGCCATTGACGCGGAAGCCATTACCACGCTGTCAAAAGAAGAATTAAACAGTCAGCTCACCCAAGCCATTAACCTGCTAACAGAGCAGGACAATGTGCCCATGCCAACATCACTTCGCAATGACTATGTGAAGATGATGTATGACGAACTTCGTGGGCTGGGTCCCATTCAATCATTGATTGAAGATGACTCTATTTCCGACATCATGATCAATGGGCCTCAAGCCGTTTTCATTGAGCGAAACGGCTTGGTTGAGAAATCACCCATTACCTTTATCGACAACGAACAACTCCTTACCATCGCCAAACGCATTGCCGCCAAAGTGGGGCGTCGCGTTGATGAATCTGTCCCACTGTGTGATGCACGCCTTATGGACGGTAGTCGAGTCAATATCGTTTTACCGCCCATCGCCATTGATGGCGCGTCGATTTCCATTCGTAAATTCAAAAAGAAAAGCATCGGTTTTGGCGATCTCATTGAGTTTGGTGCCATGAGCCCGGAAGTCGCCAAACTGATGGTAATTGCCTCTCGCTGTCGGCTCAACATCGTGATTTCTGGTGGTACCGGCTCAGGCAAAACCACCATGATGAACGCCCTATCCCAGTACATTTCGGAAAGAGAGCGGATTGTCACCATTGAGGATGCGGCAGAACTGCGATTACAACAGCCTCACATTGTTCGTTTAGAAACACGCACAGCAGGCATTGAAGGCACGGGCGAAATTAACCAACGGAATTTGGTGATAAACGCACTTCGTATGCGCCCCGATCGCATCATTATTGGTGAGTGTCGTGGCTCTGAAGCCTTTGAAATGCTGCAAGCGATGAACACGGGACATGATGGCTCCATGACCACCCTTCACGCTAACAACCCACGTGATGCCATTTCCCGTATCGAAAGCATGGTGATGATGGCGACAGCGTCGCTCCCTTTGGAAGCCATTCGACGCACCGTAGTGAGCGCCGTCGATGTCATCATTCAGATCAGTCGATTACATGATGGTAGCCGCAAAGTGATGAGCATCAGTGAAGTGATTGGCATGGAAGGCCAGAACGTGGTGATGGAAGAAATATTCCGCTTTGAACACCAGGGGCTATCAAGTAAAGGCAAAGTGTTGGGTGATTTCGTGACCGCCGGTTTAATGGAGCGCTCTGCTTTGTATGAAAAGGCACGTTATTTCGGTCTTGAAAAAGAACTAAACAGCATTTTCAGTGGAGTAACTGCATGATTGCGAACCTTATCTATTGCCTATTCGTGGCTGTAGGTTTGTATATTTTTCACAAGCAAACGCGACTAAAAGCCCGCCGAGAAAGTATGCTTCGTGATAACAACCCACTGCCTGTCACACGATTTTTAGAAAACCGTGCCGTAGACATGGAAGCCCTAACACAAACTACCTTGCCACAGCGTATACGCCGATATGCTGAAAATATTTTCGCTGGCATTGGTGAATTTGCCGTACTAAAAATCATCGCATTTTACTTCGTCACTGCGTCTGCTGGGGTTTATATGCTCTCGACGCTATTCAAGGTCGGCACGCTTGCTGGTCTTGTTATTGTCTTGCCACTCGCGACTTTTTTAGGGATTCGCTATCTCGATATCCGCGCTCAACGGGCATTTGAAAATCATTTCCCTGATGCACTGAATATGATTGCGAGCTCGGTGTCTGCGGGCGAAAGTTTGCTTCACGCTATCCAATTTGTCGGTCAATCGCTCGACAACATTGTCGGAAAAGAATTTAAGATCATGGGGGAGCGACTGAACATGGGGGAGTCTACGGACACCGTTTTTCGCAAAGCCTGTTCCCGCTTCCCAACCCCTGCTTTTCAATTTTTTGTTATCTCTATGCGCGTCAATGTGAATCGCGGTGGACAGTTGCGTCATGTGATCACGCGATTAAATCGGGTGTTGTTTGATGCCAGAAGCATTGACATGAAAAAGCGCGCAATGACCGCTGAAGCAAGAATGTCAGCGTATATTGTGTGTGCCATCCCGTTCTTTTTCTTGTTTGGTGTCATGCGGTTACTCAGCCCGGAAAATTATGACTTTGTCATGAATAATCCTGAAGGTCGTCCTTTGCTTTATTACACATTGATTAGTCAAGCGATAGGCATGTCTATCATCACTGCCTTGATGCGGAGCGTAAAGTAATGAGCGGTTTATCGTTAGTACTGTACGCACTATTTTTCACCTTTGGGGGCGCGTTGCTGTTGACGATTGTCTATACCTCCATGCGTCGCCATCGCTCTATCAAAGGCACCTTGACAACCTCGGTTGAAAAGCCATCAGCCATGGCGGAGATTTCACGGATCGCGTCGAGTTTCTTTTCCGCTACCAACACCGAAATTTCTGAAAAATTTATCGGCGCGGGTTTCTACAACACACGCTTTGCCCCTTATTACTTTCTCGTGAAATACACCGTTGGCGCGGTGGGTTTCGGCATTATCTTATTTGCCGGTGATAAACCCCTGCTAGAAGACTACCAAACAAAAATCATGTGGTTGAGCCTGCTTGTGGTGCTGGTCATTATTGCGCCAGATATGTACCTCGAAATGCGCCGCCGTTCACTCGCGGGGAAAATCACCCGTCAACTTCCCTACCTACTCGATATCATGGGAGTTTGCGTTCAGACCGGTATGACGGTTGAAACCACGCTGTTCTACCTGACCTCAGAAATGGCTGCGTTTGACCGCGATATTGCCTACGTACTCAAACGACTACGAGACAGAGCGCAAACCGTGGGTTTAGACAAAGCCTTGCTAGAACTTCACGACCGTGTACCCGCCCCTGAAATGCACAGCTTTGTGATGACACTAACGCAAAGTATGAAACACGGCACATCTATCTATGAAGTGCTCTCTACGCTGGCGAGAGACATTCGTGAGATTCAGTTACTTTCGCTAGAAGAAAAAGCGGGAAAGCTATCATCGAAAATGTCTGTGCCACTCATTTTATTCATCGTGATGCCTATCGTGATTCTCATCACGGCACCAGGAATTATGAGGATGCTCGGATAATGAAAATACCCTTAGCGCTCGCCACAACCTTGCTGGTTGTGAGTTGTACCACCTCGTCACCTAGCGATTACGCACGCCAAAACGGCGAGAAACTTCTCATGGATTCTGGCAGCTATTCTGCACTCATCACACGGTATCAGACAGAATTACAAAAAGAGCCAAGTGCCGAGGTACGCCACAAGCTTGCCAATGTGCATTACTTAATGGGGGATCCTGAAGCCGCGATGTTCCAGCTCTCTCAAATTCCACCAAAGGCTCGGAATACAGCCGAACTTGCCTTGCTTCGCGCCAACGTGTTTTTCGATCAAGGCAAAATGCCATCAGCAGAACAATACACAAACGCAGCGATTCGCATAGATAACGAATTGGGCGAAGCACATAACTTGAGAGGCCTGATATTGGCTGGCAAAGGTCAATTGGCGGAGGCGAAAGTCGCGTTTGAATCGGCAAGGCAATTTCATTTCGATGATGCGACGGTCAAGAACAATCTGGCGATGATTGCAATGCTGCAAGGGGATTTTGATCAAGCCATTGATATTTTAATGCCTTTGGTACAAAGCGGACGTGCCGACGATACTGCCAAAGCCAATCTGGTACTGGCTTTTGCCAAAGCAGGACGTACCCGAGCATTTAGCCAAATGCTCGCAGGCAGTGAAAGCGATATCCATCTGGCTGAGAAATTCCAAAGCCTGAATAGCGCTAAGATCCATCATTCTCAGTTGACGCCGACGACCACATTAACAAACCTAACCCAATCCACTGCAGGGCTAAGCACTATCGCAAAAGTGCCATCGCCTTCACCAAACAACGCACCTTCATCAACAATAGCAAAGGCTCCTTCCTCCAACTTGGTTAAGGCCATGGATTCAGCCCAACCAAAACACAATGTAGAAAAAGGCATCAAACCCGTACTAGAAGCCAAGCCCGAAAAAACACAACCTAAGCCCTTAGCTCTCAAAGCCATCAATACGGCAGCAAACCAAGACATAGCGTCACAAATCGAGAAAACCAAAGAGCATGCCCGTGATCCTCTTACATTGGCGCGAGAGCGAGTAAAAGCAGCCAAAGAAAAAAAAGCAAAGCAGGTTGCCGAACTGGCCGCAACAGCAAAAGCAAAAGAAATTGCAGAAGCTAAAGCGAAAAAGAGAAAAACCAGCAGCAAAAAGCGCTCTCGCAAGCTCATTACTGCTATGCAATACCAACCTGTCACGGCCAACGGCAGTGGTAACGAACAGTATGTCGCCACGGCTGATTTTGAATTGGGAAAAGTGCGCACCATGTTCCTCGAGAAACGCAATAAATGGGTGTTTGACGTGCGAGGTGCAAAGGATTTCACCACCAAGAGAAAACAATACTTAAAAGAGGGGCCCGCAAAAATGATCGAGCTTGGCGAGCACAAAAACTACGTGCGAATTGTGCTTACGCTTCGTGATGGCGCGAAAGGTAAACCCGTTGTCGCTGTAGACGGTAACACGCTCACTATTCGCTGGGAGGCTTAACGATAAGCTATGCGTTTATTACCAAAAAACACAACAATGTCATCGCTTAAACAAAAGCCGTCGCACAGACGAGCCACATCAAAGAAGCAACAAGGTATTGTCAGTATCGAGTTCGCGATGGGTTTCATTATGCTTTTTTACTCAATGATTGCTTGGGCAGAAATATGTGTGATGGGCTTTATATCTTCCGTTGTCGATTATTCTATTTCAGAGTCATCACGCGCGGCACGAACCTCAGCCAATGCGGATTATGAAGCGCTATTTCGCGAAGCTTTGCTTGATAGCGACCAACTGTGGGTGAAGATCGTTGACCCAAACAAATTTGATGTCTCAGTGCGCTATTTCTCCTCCTTTAACCAAGTCAGTAATCCGGCATTTAGTGGCGGAAGCAACAGAGAGAATAATCCCATTGCGCTCTATCGCATCAGCTATGAATACAAGCCAATTTTTGCCCTATTTTTTGATGACGAGTCCGTGACACTGTCACGTGAAGTTTTTGGCCTACAAGAGTTTGAGCGTGATGCATTCAGTCAGTAAACAACGTGGTGTTTTTATCATCGAACTTTCGATGGTCTTACTCGTACTTAGCCTAATCATCGTGTTTAGCATGGACGTGGTGGTCAAACAAACCGTGAAAGGTAAGCTCGATCGCCTTTCCTATTCCTTAGTTAGCCTATTGCGAGAACGCTCACAGCTGTTCGAGGGCAATGAAACCATGACCTTCGACGAGGCCGCTAAGTCGTTTTCACTCATACAACGCTCGCTCAACAGCACCATGGGCAACTTCGACATTTCACGCCTAGGTATGGTGATCGAGCAGCAAAGATTCGATGCAAATAAAAACCCCATTACTGCCGTTGTGAACCAACATATTTTTACTCTAGGTGCATATTCCTGTGAGCCCGAGGAAGCGCTCAGGCAAAAAGTGGCTCTCTCTCCTGTGACTCAGTTTGACAACAAGTTGGCACTTTATCAGGTCACGCTGTGCTATCGCACCGACAATTGGTACGGCGATTTGGCTGGCGAAACATTCGAGCGCGTTCGCTCTATCTCTCTTTCTTTCGGTCGATAGGAAATCACCATGCAGGTTTCTTTGCCTTCTCATCAACGCGGCATTGCCTCCATCATCTTTGTCATCATCTTCCCGCTGCTTTTCAGTGTTTTCGCACTCGCGGTGGAATCGACGCGTTACCTACAAACACATGCACGGATCGGTGATAGCGTTGAAGTTGCGTCACTTGCAGTCGCCGCAAATGCAACCTTCGACACCACGACCAATCAGGAATTAGCAAAAGGTATTGTCGACGCGTATGTGCCTGATGGTGAAATCACCCTATCAGACATTAATATCGTCCGTAAAAGTTGCGATCAGATATACGGCAGCAACTGCGGGAAACCTGGGATATACGATAAAGAGGGGCTGGTATTCACCGAATACAGAGTCACTCTCAGCTCAGAATTTGAATCTTGGTACCCAGAAGATGACTATGCTGCTGGCTATGAAGAAACCTTGGTATTAGAAGGCTCAGCCGTCGCGCGAAAGTACCAAGGGTTTACTATTGATGTCGCCTTTGTGGCAGATTTTTCAGGCTCCATGCTGGATAGTTGGAATGGCGACACAAAGTACTTAGGCGTGATTAAGGTGATTTCAGATATCACTCAAAAACTCGAAGCGTTTAATGAGTCAACAGAACTTGAGCTCAATGGTCAGCGCATCCTCAACCGCGTTTCCTTAATTGGTTACAATATGTATCCCCATGATGGAAGCCGCTATTACAGCAATGTGGACTATTACGGGAACTATTCGAGCCTAACTTGGGAGTGGTGGAAAAACATTCCCAACATCAATTTTAATGCGACAGTCTCCGACCCACTAAATAACAAGCGTACCAGTATCACCGGCCGATACGCCCAGGATTATTCATCATTCAGAACACTCGATCTCACTGAAGACTTCCCGAGTTTTCGATCAACCATTTCGCGTTTCTATCCTTCTTACGGTACGGCGTCCTATGAAGGAATCATTGAAGCTGGGAAGATTGTTAACCGCGGCAAGAACGTGAGAAAACTTATCATCGTGCTTTCTGATGGCGAAGATTCTCCTAACCAAAATAATTCCAGTGACAATAGATACCCCGGCTATGCCGCACTTCAGCTCTACAACCGTGGCCTTTGCGATAATATTCTTAGCTCATTAGAAAGCAATAATATTGAGGGAAGACAAGTAGAAGCAAAGATTTTCGTCATCGGATTTGGCTATGACATTGATAAGAACCCGGGGCTAAAAATCTGTGCTGGCGAGGACAATATTCAATCGGCTGATTCGTATCAGGAGATCTACGACACGGTGCTCGAACTCATCAGCGAAGAAGTAGGCCACCTCTATTTCCGTCACTACGATCAATAACGCTCATTTCGGCTAATTTAGAAAAAGAACACTACGAGAATAATTATGAAACCAGCGCTTACTCTTACAGCTTTGCTTTTTACCGCGAGTCTTCTGCCCATGCAATGTGCAGCAGCAACGCTTCCAGCCACGGTTTTTGAAGACATTTGCGTCGACAAAAATACCGAGGTCGCCTTTCGTGTCAAGCTTGAACCCTCCACAGAAGTTCTGTTTCATCGCGCACAATATCTGCAGTTAGAACGATCTGTGGATAGCCATCCTGCGACCCCTTTGTTCATTGAAGCAATGGTCAATGCTGGCTTAAACAAACAATGTGCCGAGTTTTTAGTCAGAGAAACCCCAAGTGTTGCAGTGAAGCACAACCAGCTAATTGCCATGGTGCATTTTGGTTTTGATAAATCATCGCTCACGCCAACGGGTAAGAAAATTCTGGCGGGCATCGTTGACACCATAAAGCGTACTGACACGCCGCTGTCCATTGAAGGTCATACTGACAGTGTTGGTACCCATGCATACAACCTTAAACTCGGCTTGCAACGTGCAGAGTCGGTAAAAGTCCAGTTGGTGACATCGGTCAACCCAAATTCATCAGGAAAAATCAAGACACTGACGCGTGGCGAAACCGCCCCCATTGCCAGTAATAAAACCACAGCAGGCAAAACCCAAAACCGACGAGTGGAAGTGCGTACATTGGTGTTACCTGAAGACACGACGAGCAATTAACATAATCCTAGACGACACTAATACAAGGGTCACACAGGAGGATATGGCGTTGATCAAATGCGAAGAATATGACTATGTAGAAATCGTCTGTCTGTTTCATTACCCCATCAAGCTCGTATTAAAATCCGGTGAGGTGGTGGAAGGAATTGCGCAAGACACAGCACGCAACGGCGACAAACAAGAATGCATCGCCATGAATGTGAATAGCAAGACTGTGCTTGTCTTGTTAGACCAAGTACTCACATTAGATGTCCTTATCGACAATCCGCATTTTAAACACATCACTTTTTCGCAATAGGTCTTCGCAATAGGTCTTCGCCAATCGTATTTCACTGATCACGGTTTGCCCAACACCAGATTGGGCGATACCTTTCCAGTGGCGAAACAAAAATTCCATTTCCAATTTGATTTCGAAACATTACACTTGCCATAGATGGAGTCTAACTGGATACACTATGGCAACGGCAACACACCTCGCTGAATTACAACAGCAAATCCGACAGCGCTATCACGACTTGAGCAAGCGATTACAACAAGTCGCCCATTATGTGCTCGACAACCCAAACAGCATCGCCTTTGATACTGTCGCCGTGATTGCGACCCATGCCAGTGTGCCACCTTCCACGCTGATCCGTTTTGCCAATGCGTTTGATTTCAGTGGCTTCAACGAAATGAAGCAGCTTTTTCGCAAGAATCTGGTGGAAGAAACCAGCAGTTACACTGAACGCGCCAAGCTGCTTAAAGAAAGCCAAACTGACGCGTCCTTAGATACCCCTAGCAACATTCTTCAGCAGTTTTCTCATGCCAATACGGTCGCTTTACAAGAACTAACCAGTGCAGTGAGTCCCGAGCAACTGAATACCGCGGTGAATTTGCTGGAAAACGCCGATACCATTTACGTGGTCGCCATGCGGCGCGCATTCAGCATTGCCTCTTACCTGACCTATGCTTTACGCCATTTGGAACGTCGCGTTGTGTTAGTGGATGGCTTTGGCTGCATGGCCTCCGAGCAATTAGCACTCGTGAATGAAAAAGATGTGGTCATTGGTGCCAGCTTTTCTCCGTACTCGCCCGAGACCATCGAGCTTTGTGAGCGAGGAGCCGCCGCCAAAGCAAAACAAATCGTGTTTACTGATAGCCAAGTCAGCCCATTGGCGGCAAACAGTGATGTGTGTTTTGTGATTAAAGAAGCAGAAGTTGAGTCATTCCGCTCACAAACAGCGACTTTGTGTTTGGCACAATCGCTCGCCGTTTCGCTCGCGTTTCGATTGAGCAGGCAACTTTAAACGCAACGCTCAGATAAGACTCAATAGACCATCAGCAGAAAGCTTGATACCTGATAGAAACAGAAAGAGATAACAGAGTTGATAGATTAGCGTTTGGCTGACGCGATGGAGCAACCACACGCCCATCGCCACACCCAATGGGGCAAGAGGAATTAAGATCAGCGCCGTCAGCAAGTTGGTTTGGTCAAATTCACCAATGGCGGCATAAGGAATAATTTTCACCACGTTCAGCATGGCAAAGAACACCGCCATGGTCGCTACTAGCGTCACTTTTTCGAGTTTCAGCGGCAACAGGTAAATACTCGCGGGTCCGCCACCCGCATGCACCGTGGTGCTCGAAAATCCACTAATACCGCCCCAAATTGATCCCGACAGTCTCCCTCTTCGTCTTTTCGCGGCTTTCATGACGCCCAGTTCAGACAGCACATAGTGCCCGCAGAACCACAGGGACAAGACGCCGATGGTGAATTTCAGCCCCGCCTGTGGCACGGCATGCATATAAAAACCTGCGAGCGCAATGCCCACCAGCCCGCCCGGTAACATGCGTTTTATGACGCTGTAATCCGCATTCTTGTAGTGGTATCGCACCGCAAAAAAATCCATGACCAATAATATCGGCAGCAAGATAGCGGCAGCCTGCGTCGGAGCAACCGCAAAGGCCATCAAAGGCACCGCAATGATCCCCAATGCGCCGCCAAGCCCACCTTTACCGATGCCATAGATCAGCACCGCCGGCGCAGCTAACAGATAGAAGTAAGGGTCGGTGATCACAGACAACAGGGCATTCTCTTTTATTGACTTTGTTCGATCATAGCCAGTTCGCAATGCTCGTTGGCAGGAATGTCGTTCCTCATTTGATATAGCCAACCATAAAAAGCCCGCGCTGATGGCGGGCTGATTTTGATTGTGAAATGACGGCTAAGAAATCTCGTTCATTGACTAGCAATCGAGCGCGATGCCATATTCGTCGCTCGCATCTTGAAGCCACAATGCCACGTAATCCGCAAAACTTCGCCTCACGATAAGGTCATAGCAGTTCTCACTTCTGTGTCTTATGAACACCTGCGCTTTGGCGAACGTCGTTCCCACACACTTCCCAATCGGGAAATGACGCGGGTCAACGTCATAGGGCATGGATTTTTTCAGCACATCGATAGCATGCGATCCTGTCAGCGTCAGCAAGGTTTGTCCGCCAGATACATCCACGACCTGATAATGCCCGCTCAATACAGCACGCAACGACGCTTCGGTTTGTTGTGCCGAGTCTTCAAAGCTCAATACTAACCATTCATCGGGCGATAACCACCACACTTCATGACGTTCTGATACGGATGAGGTGCACGCAGATGTCGGCAGCGAGAGCCCAAGTACTTGTTCAACATTCGCCGCGAATTCGGCGGTTGCTTCACCACGAAGGATCAACTGACTCACCCCGTCGTATTCATGAAGATGAACACCCGGTGCGGTGGGATGGGTTTTGCCCAAATGATGCAGCGGTAAGGCATTTTTCACCGCAAAGACCTCTGACAATGGCGACACATCCACGTCTTTGACCGTTAGTGGCTTTTCATTTTTGATGTCATAAAACACCGAGCTACAAATTTGCGCTTCCAACACCGTGCCATCCGCCAAGGGGAAATGCACATGATCCCCCATACGATTTAAGCCATTTTTGATCAGCGCCAGCGCGATAGAACCGCCCAAAACGTCACTGTAATAGGAAGACGTCACATGCCCAACCATGGTCATCGGAATAGGCTGATTTGGGTTATCAACCGCTTGCGCCCCTTCTGGGATGACTTTGCTAGGCTCAGTACACTTCAACCCTACCAGCTGTTTTCTGTCGGTTCGTGATGTGTCTTCTCGCGCCCATGAACGACGACCAATAAAGCTGTACGTTTTCTGTTTACCGGTTATCCAACCCATGTTGAGATCTTGCGGCGTCACGGAACCATCGCTGTCTTGCCCCACGATGATAAAGCCTTTTTCAGCGCGCAGAATATGCATGGTTTCCGTGCCATAAGGGGTAATGCCATACGGTTCGCCCGCTTTCATCACTTGTTCCCACACATACATGCCCGCGTTGGCATTTACGTTGATTTCAAACGACAGTTCACCCGTGAAACTGATACGGAACACGCGGGCTTCCACCCCTGCGACCATCATCGGTTTCCAGCTCATAAAGGGCATGGTTTCTTCGGAGATATCTTCGTCGCCCACTAACTGCTTAAGCACATTGCGGCAGTTTGGACCTGAGATGGTCATGGTTGACCAATGATCGGTCACGCTGGTGAAGTAAAGATCCAGTTCAGGCCATTCGGTTTGATGCCAAGCTTCTAACCAGCGCAGCACGCCCGCAGCGCCACCGGATGTGGTGGTCATTAAAAAATGCTCGTCGCTAATACAAGAAGTGACACCATCATCAAACACCATGCCGTCTTCATGGCACATCAAGCCATAGCGACAACGTCCGGGCGCGAGTTTGTCCCAACCATTGGTGTAAATACGGTTGAGAAACTCACGTACGTCTTTGCCTTGAATATCAATTTTCCCCAAGGTGGACGCATCTAAAATCCCGACACTCTCACGAGTCGCACGGCATTCTCTGCCCAGTGCCTGCGCCATGGTTTCATCCCCTTTCGGGTAATACCAAGGACGCTTCCACTGTCCGACATTTTCAAATTTCGCGCCTTTCTCAACATGCCATGCATGCATGGCGGTATAACGCACAGGGTCAAACATGGCTCCGACATCACGCCCCGCCAAGGCACCGAAGGTGACAGGGGTATACATAGGGCGGAAAATTGTCGTGCCTGTTTCCGGTATGGTTTTACCCATGGCATTGGCGGCGATAGCCATGCCATTAATGTTGCCTGTTTTCCCTTGATCCGTACCAAAGCCCATCGCTGTGTAACGTTTGATGTGCTCAATGGACTCATAGCCTTCACGCACGGCAAGCTCAATGCCTGCCGCGGTCACGTCGTTTTGAAAGTCCACAAACTGTTTTGGCGCACGGCTGACCGGCAAACGGTGCGGCGCCAAATACAGTGCCATACCCAAATCTGTTGCGATTGCCCGTACCACTGGTATGGCGGGCGTTTCAAGTGAGACATTCAGCGCCTCAGCCACGCGCAGCGCGGCATCGGCACCATCTTTGATCACGTCTACTAGTGCACTTTGGCCGATCACAGCACCCG
The DNA here is from genome assembly GCF_041439165.1 of Enterovibrio sp. FF113. Taxonomy (NCBI): domain Bacteria; kingdom Pseudomonadati; phylum Pseudomonadota; class Gammaproteobacteria; order Vibrionales; family Vibrionaceae; genus Enterovibrio; species Enterovibrio sp. FF113. Next base: position 207,416 of record NZ_JBGONO010000003.1, read on the forward strand.
CATAGTCCATGCCCTTGACACTGTTTGAAGGCACAAAGGCGGCAATATCTTCATTCCACACTGGGCGTCCACCCGTGTGACAGCTCAAGTGTAAAGCCGGACTCCAGCCTCCACTGCTTGCCACCACATCACAGGCAATCACTTGCGTGGTTCCCGTGACGCTGCTGCCTGTTTTATCGATGGGCACAACTTCAGCGCCTGTCACTTCATGTCCACCCTGAAGGTTCATCACGGCATGACCTTGGAGCACAGTGATCCCCAACGCTTTAGCTTGTTGAACGCGTTCGCCGTCGGAAAATGGACGTGTATCGACAATCGCTGCGACGGTTCGACCGCTTTCATGCCAATCGATCGCGGTGTCATAGGCTTCGTCATTGGTGGTCATCAAAACCAGCGTGTCACCCGGTGCGACACCATAGCGACGCAGGTAAATCGACACCGCGGACGCCAACATGCTGCCGGGTAAATCGTTATTACCGAAGACCAACGGGCGTTCAATCGCCCCCGTCGCCAGTAACACACGTTCAGCGCGAATATGATGAACGCGTTGTCGAATGCCATGTACTTCATCGCCAAGATGATCCGTTCTTCGCTCGACCACCCCAACGAAGTTATGGTCGTAGTAACCAAATGCGGTGCTGCGATGCAGTAAGGTGCAATCGGGATCTTTTTTAAGTTTGGCAAGGGTATCAGCAACCCATTGGTCAGCAGGCTTGCCGTCGATTTGCTCACGACAATGCAGTAGACTGCCGCCCATTTCGGCTTGCTCATCGACCAATATCACGCGAAGCCCTTGCCCGATCAGTGCGCTCGCCGCCATTAAGCCCGCCGCGCCCGCGCCGACAATCAACACCTCGCAGTGATGATGCATTTTGTCGTATTTATCAGGGTCGTTAGCACCGGGGACTTCGCCTAGCCCTGCCGCATGACGAATATGTTTTTCATACGTCGGCCACAGCGACTCGGGATACATGAAGGTTTTGTAGTAAAAGCCTGCGGGCATCATCGCGCCACCAATTTTACCCACCATCCCCATCACGTCTTTTTCAAGGCTTGGCCAAGCGTTTACGACTCGTGCATTCAACCCATCGTACAATTCTGTTTGTGTCGCCCGTTGATTGGGCAATGCAGTGGAAGGCAAAGAGCCCAGTTGTAAGATCGCGTTCGGCTCTTCCGCGCCAGCACCAACAATGCCGCGCGGACGGTGATATTTGAAACTGCGCCCCACCACTTTGACACCATTGGCGATCAACGCCGACGCCAAGGTGTCACCTTTGTGCCCTTGATAGACTTTCCCATTGAAGGTGAACGTCAGCGACGAATCACGATCAACTCTTCCACCTTGCGGTAAGCGATTAATCTGACTCATGCGCCTGCCTCCCCATTCGTATCCGATGCTGAGGCACCTACTTTGTAAACTTCTTCAATGTCGTAGGTGACGGTGTTGCGCTGCACGTTGAAAAATTTGCGACAGCCTGCCGCGTGAAACCACATTTCACGGTGACTGCCTTTAATATTTTTTCGATGAAACAGGTAGTGCCCCCATTCTTTATCACTCAGGGCGTCAGGGTCTTGCGGGCGAACAATGTGCGCCTCACCGCCATAGGTATATTCGTCTTCTTCTCTGTGTTCTTCACAGTAAGGGCAATAGATACGTAGCATGTCAGTTCCTTTTCCAATACTGCGTGACGTTAATGCGCAACACCGGCAGCGCCGTGCTCATCAATCAAATAACCCGACACAAAACGGTCAATATTGAACGGGGCTGCGAGGGGGTGAGGATTGTCATTAGCAAGGGTATGGGCGAAAACATGACCGGAACCAGGCGTTGCTTTGAAGCCGCCCGTTCCCCAACCGCAGTTAAAATACAGCCCTTGGATGTCTGTTTTGCTGATGATCGGGCATGCGTCGGGACAGGTGTCCACAATGCCACCCCAATGGCGGTTCATTCTCACACGGCTCAAGAAAGGGAACATTTCGATAATGGCGGCAATGGTGTGCTCAATCACAGGGAAAGAGCCACGCTGACCAAAGCCATTGTAAGCGTCAATACCTGCACCAATCACCAAATCGCCTTTGTCAGATTGGCTGATATAACCATGCACTTGATTGGACATGATCACCGTATCAATACACGGTTTGAGTGGCTCAGATACCATGGCCTGCAATGGATGCGATTCAATCGGCAAGGTCATCCCTGCCATGCGTGCCAGTTCGCCAGAGTTCCCCGCCACGACACAACCCACTTTTTCAGCGCCGATAAACCCTTTAGAGGTGTCTACGCCTTTGACTTTGCCGTCTTCAATACGCAAACCCGTCACCTCGGTTTGCTGAATCAAATCCACGCCTAATTGGTCAGCCGCTCGCGCAAAACCCCAAGCTACCGCGTCATGCCTTGCCACGCCGCCTCGCGGTTGCCAGCTTGCGCCCATGATGGGATAGCGAGTGTTTTCGGAGCAATCGAGCAACGGCACTAAGTCTTGAACCGCTTGCGTATCCAGCACTTCGCAATCAATCCCATTTAAGCGGTTGGCACTCACACGACGCTCAATATCTCGCATGTCTTGCAAGGTATGACCAAGGTTAAGCACGCCGCGTTGGCTGAACATCAAATTGAAATTCAATTCTTGCGACAACCCTTCCCAAAGTTTGAGGGAATGTTCATAAAGCTGCGACGCTTCGTCCCAAAGATAGTTCGAACGAACGATGGTGGTATTACGCGCGGTGTTTCCTCCGCCCAGCCAACCCTTTTCGATCACGGCCACGTTCTTCACGCCGCACTCTTTCGCAAGGTAATACGCGGTTGCTAAGCCATGTCCACCGCCACCGACGATAATGACATCGTAATAAGGTTTAGGTGTGGGGTTGCGCCAAACACGCTGCCAATTTTCATGGAAGGTAAGTGCATGTTTAAACAGTCCGAATCCTGAGTAGTCTGTCATTCCCTTGTCCTGAGTCGCGGATGAATCCAATCCCCCCGATGAAAACGGAGGCGGGTTGCACCAAAAGTGTAGTCATTTCATCGCTGTCGGGCGGAAAACCGCCTCGCTATCTCACTCATGGTAAAGACGCGCAGTATAGGCAGAGTGCGAAATTGCGCCTGCACCCGCAGTGTTTGCGACAAGGCGTAAATCACTTTTTCACAAACAACGTGGATACACCTCTCTGGTTAGCACTATGCTATGTTGTAAAGGTCATCAAAGTGGCAAAGCCCGATCCCGCCACCTTATTAAGCGATATTGAAATAAGCACGCGCAAACAACCAAGAGTCAAAAATGACAAAACCCAAAACCAACCCTGCCATTGCAGCCGTCATTGCGCCGGGTGAGTGCTCTCTTCCTCCCCATTCTCTGCATCACTACATAGATGACGAGAACGATGTGACGTGCTTTTCAACCCTACCAACCGAAACCGCACTGGCGATCACCTTCAATGGTGTCAGTCACGCAGTCATGATGGTGACACCTCAAGACATCGAGGATTTTGTTTACGGGTTTTCCTATAGCGAACGCGTAATTCGTGACGGCAGCGAGATCCACGACATCGTGGTTGATACAGAAAATGATGCCTTGTTGGCGCACGTTACCTTAGCCAATCGCGCTCATGCAAGAATGTCACTCACCAAGCGTCATTTAGCAGGAAAAACGGGGTGCGGCATCTGTGGTGCGGAATCACTTGAGCATGCTATTCCCAATCTAGAGCCGTTAAATCACGTCGATCCGTTGCAAAATGACAAAATCCTGAAGTTACGCGACACATTGCGCCAATGGCAATCGCTCGGTCATATCAGTGGTGCTATACATGCAGCTTTGCTGGTTAATTCCGATGGGGATATATTGCTTTGTCGTGAAGATATAGGTCGACATAACGCGCTCGACAAAGTGCTGGGGGCAGCCTTACGTGGCCGGATATTAAAAGACTCTCACGCACTGCTCGTCACGAGTCGATGCAGTATTGAACTGGTACAAAAAGCCGTAATGGCGGGTGTGGGTACTTTAATTACATTGGGCACGCCGACATCGCTGGCTGTGAATACCGCTATCCAAGCCAATCTCAATTTGATTCATCTTCCTCGAAAAGACGCACCCCGCTTTTACAATCGAGCAGCTACTGGCTAACCACTAACTCAAAAGCCAATTGCAAAAAACATTTACTATTAATCAGATCGCATAATGGTTAACTTTCACCCAATTCTGCCCAATAAAAAATTATCCTCTTAGCCAACGCTTAACGAAGGCTTTGCTTCACCATGGATCAGGATCACAAATTCTTCCGCTGGAAACAAACACGTCGTAATGGCATGCTCAGTTATGTTTCAAAAAGGTTTTTGTTTTGTATCATTGCATTAATAAGCGGACGATTTATCTCTCTATATTTATTCGAAGACCCCACTGTCATCGAAGTTTTTTTCCAAAATTTCCCACGTTACTTTCTGATGGTCGTTTCCGCTTGTTTCATCTTGTGCATGTTGGAATGGCATATCAAAGAATTGATGTTTAGGCGAAAGTTAGCAAAACATAATTTAGAGCAATCATAAATACATTTCCCCAGATCAAATTTTCTGACCCATTTATGATAATTACGCGTATCTGCTTGTATAAAATGCCATTAACGTCAGCAATGCGTGATGTTGATGCAATTGTTTATTTTCATACTCTGGCAACCTAAGAAATATGTTAGTCAGACGAGTCACTCTCTCAGGAAGAACATGAACTGGATGGTAAACAAAACCCCATCAAATGGGTGTGTAACATGCTGAATACCCTTGACTGCCCATTGGATCAAAAAGTGACATTTGCGGAAGTGCCGCCGAGAGTCGTTCCTCCATCATTGCTTTTGGAAGCCGATCCGTCTGCAGCCAGTATCGCCTCTTATTTGCTGGATTCTTGGTGTTTTGCCGGGTTTCAAAATAAGGTAGTCATTGCCGCTTGTGTCATTAAGAAAACGGACACCAATCTTGCCGAATTATTCAACATTTCCGTCTCGCCAGAATTCCAGGGGAGTGGATATGGCACTGATCTTCTGAAGCACGTCATTCAGTTCACGCGAAACAAGAAAATTAAGCGGTTAGAATTAGGTACAGGTACATTTGGTCATCAACTCGCTTTTTATCAGCGTATGGGGTTTCGTGTATCTGCGGTGATAAAAAATCATTTCCTTGATAACTATGACGAGCCAATTTGGGAGAAAGGCGTGCAACATAAAGACATGCTAAGGCTGCATTTAGATTTGTAACTCCCAGACGTTTATATGGATGGGCGTAATCCAGATTACCTGTATTACGGTGTGCTGAACGTTGCATTGTGAGGACGTCTGACTTTAAAGAGTCTATTCGTTTCTGATCACTGGTGCTTCTCTTTCAAAAGCACTTTGAGCTCTCGTATCTCCTCGCGAAGCGACTGCACCTCTGAATGCAATGCCATGGCTTCCTTCTCTGCCTTCGCTGACAATTTTGCTTCAAGATCACCGGGTTCTGTACCCTTTGGTTCCACAATTAACCAAGAGGCGAATACCGCGGTGAAACTACCAAACATGCCCACGCCCATCGTAATCAGCATGATGGCCACAATGCGACCTTCGAATGTGACTGGATAAAAGTCTCCATACCCTACCGTCGTGATAGTGATGAATGTCCACCAAAATGCATCGGCAGCGGTCTGGATATTAGCACCGGGTATACCGCGTTCTAAATACAACACGTAGATTGAGCCAAACACCATCATAATAAGAGATGAAGCGATCAGAAAATGCAGTGAGGATGACGCCTTATTTTCACTGATGGTGTGAGTGAGCATAGAAATGGATTTAATCGCACGTATCAAACGCACGACACGCAAGATCCGCGCGAATTGGTTGATGTCCATCAAAGGGATACAGGAGATCAAATCCAGCCACCCCCATTTCATGTAAGCCAGCTTAGATTTGGCGGCACGAAATTGCTGCACAAAGTCTATGAAAAACACGCCGCAGATCAGCGTATCAACATATAAAAGGATCTCTCTCGTTTCATCAGATAACGGAAATAGGACTTCCACCATCAAAGAAAGCACCACAAAAACAGAGAGAATCAACACTCCAATTTGAAATGGGCTTACCGTTTCAGGTAACGCATTGTCCAACTCGTCCAGCGTCCGCATTTGACATCAACCTGCTTTATTCGCTTCTTCAGAAGAAATAGCACGATAGGCATTGGTGGCCGGGATAATCACTTGCGAGAACAGCGCCATCCCCCAAAGAAAGTTACCAACCAAAGCCGGCACAAAGGACACCAAAGCCAAGGTCAAAAACGACATCGCAATGCCAAACATACGTATTTTGGCAGTCGCAAAACGGTGCGCCGCACGTTCCTCAATGACGTTTTGGATCAGCAATAAACTATAAAGATATGTCGAAAGGCCAAAACAGCCCAACACCGCGTATTTTAATGGATAGTGATCCCAAAAACCTATCTTCACTTCAGCCGATAAGGCAACCCCTACACAGACGGCAGAGAGCATGAGAAGTAGGTGGGAAAGGGTCCATTGGACTATGGTACGGTTTTCAGTGTTGCGTGGCTTTCCATTACCAGCAAAATCAAAGTAGATCCACGCCATCGCAAAGAGAGCAAACCCACCAATCATGTAGTTAACGAACACATCAGGTTTCACCTGGTCGATACCTACGTTAGACAAGGTAATGACCAGTTTAAAGAACCCTTCGCCAACAACAATTAACAGCAATAACGCAAAACGCTCTGCCATATGTCCAAGTCGTGGTAATAAACGTTCAAAGCGGATCGTGCCAATTTTAGGCAACCCGAATCCCGCCCAAATCACTATCATACCGAGGGCAAACACAAAGTAACCATAAGGTGGCGGAATAAACGCGCTCACCGCAAATATGCAGGCGGCTATCGTGTAGTTTCTCGACATTTCACCTGGAAGTGAGGCCTGCGAATCCCCTACAAGGCGAGCGCGCCTATAGAGAAACGCAATGATCCCGCGGTTTAACGCATAGCCAGCAGCGAAAAAACTCCATCCACCGGCGTCTATGCTATTGATGGAAGATGTCATTAGCATCACAGTGATGATCTGCGTCGCCATGAGCAAACGATGATGAATATCCGTACTGACGTAAAGCGAGTTGAACAGGCTAAGATCGAACCATGCAAACCACACCACAACGAACAGACAAACAAAAACAGCAAATCCAGCAAAGCTCAGGTGATGGCTTAAAAAGTTACCCATTACAAAGATGGAAACCACATGGACTAAATCGTAAAAAAGCTCCATCCAGTGCACATGGTCATTGGACTGATCGCTGTCTAAGTGGTGCCTAGGTTTTCGCCATAGCGGGTGAGCCAACAAACTCATTTTTACGTCCTTGTGATTCGATTATTTCAGGGCATTCTAATGAACGTTCGAATCATCAATACTCTTATTATTGAGAATACACTTCTTTCAAAATCTGCTTAAGCACCTCAACAGGCTGAGCGCCAGTTACAGCGCTCTCTCGATTAAACACAATGGTTGGTACAGAAGAGACACCGAGCTCACGCCAATAAGTTTGGCTTTTGTCTAACGCTTTCTCTGCTTCCGCATCGCCTAACACCGACATCGCTTCATCTGCATTCAAGCCAATATCTGCCACTAATTTCGCCAGCGTCTCTCGGCTAGAAATATCCTGCTGCTCCGAGAAGTAGGCGTCAAAAAGGCGCTGCTGCAATACCATTTGCTTTCCTTGTGACTTGGCATAATCGAGCAGTAAATGTGCATCACGCGTGTTATAGGTTTTCATGTCGTCAAAGAAATTGAATGAAAAACCCAATTCTTCCCCTAGGTTGGTCAACTGTTGGCGTGAACGAATGCCATCTTCTTTACTATTGCCATACTTTTTCATCAAATGCTCACGCAGGTTTTCCCCTTCTTCGCCAACATAAGGATTTAGCTGAAACGGCTGCCATTCAATGGCTACTCGATCTTGCATGCCCAATTCTTCTATCGCTTTTTCCAATCGTTTGTAGCCAATTATGCACCACGGACAAACAACGTCAGAGACGATATCAATGTTGATTTTTTCACTCATGACAACCTCGATGAAAAGAGCACCCTAAGTAACCTATAGTAACCTTGATTACTGCGTCAACCAGTATACTTTTGGTAACCTAGATTATATTCAGGTATAAGAAAGGCGCTTGTAGCGCCTTGTCTTTGCTTGCCCAGCCGAACAACGTTTAGTGTCAACGGATCACACCTAATTCTGCGCGGCCTCGGATTCATTGTCTGCCAGTTGTTGTTCTAACACGTCCTCTATGCCCAAGAACAAGCGAAACGCATCAATGTCGATAGGACGGCTAAGATAGTACCCTTGTGCCAAATCGCAGCCTTTTGATTTCAGCATTTCAAGTTGTTCTTGTGTTTCAACGCCTTCTGCCACTGTTTTCATCTTGAGCCCTTGGGCCATCGAGATCACTGCAGTGGCAAGCGCCTCATTTAGCTCGACATCCGTGATGCCATCGATAAATTCTCTGTCAATTTTCAATGCATCAAAAGGAAACTGCAGCAGGTAACTCAACGAAGAATAGCCTGTGCCAAAGTCATCCATCGACAATGCCATTCCCATGTCATGCAGTTTGGCTATCATCTCTTTGACATAGGGTTGCTGACTGAGCAACAAACCTTCCGTGACCTCTAACTCCAACCTTTCAGGTGCAAACTCTTCACTGTCCATGATCGCTTGAAGGTCATCGATGAAGTTTGCTTGCCGGATTTGCTGAGGTGATATATTCACCGCTACGTTAAGCAAATGGCCCGCGGCATTGGTGAGATGAGAAAAATCACGAATGGCGGTCGCTAGCACAAACTTGCCAACCTCGTAAATGAGATTGGATTGCTCTGCAATGGGAATGAATTCAACGGGGGACACGGAGCCCAATTCGCTGTTGTCCCATCGTAGCAATGCTTCCGCGCCCACAACTTCATTGGTTTTCAGGTCGATAAACGGTTGGTAGACCACAGATAACTCGTTGCGCGCCAACGCCCAAACCAGATGATATTCAATGCGTAAACGTCGATGCACATTGTCATTCATTTCGGACGTAAACATGCGGTATGAATCTTTCCCGCCACTCTTCGCTTGATGCTTGGCAATATCTGCATTCGCAAACAGTCGCTTAAAATCATCCGTATCTAGCGGTGAAATAGAAATGCCAATACTGGCAGTGACATGCACTTCACCTCCTCCATTCACCGAAATGGGTTTATTGAGCGCTTTACGCAGTTTACTGGCGATCTGGCAGGCATTTTCAGTTTGATGGAGTCCTGGAAGAACAATAAGAAACTCATCGCCACTCACTCGCCCAACGGTATCCACTTCCCGCACGGCGTCAACAATGCGTCGGGACAATTCAACCAATACTTGGTCACCAACATCATGACTCAATGTGTCATTAATAATCTTGAAACTATCAATATCGAGCAACATAACCGCTGTCAACAGACCACGCCGCAGGTCATGCGCAATGGCATAGCGCAGGCGATCCAACGCCAAGTTTCGATTAGCCAAACCTGTCAGCGAATCGTATAACGCGCGTTGCATAATCAGATCTTCATTCCGTCGAATACGCAGCTGATTATAAATTCTTAGTTTCACTTCGGCGGGCGAAACGGGTTTGGAAATGTAGTCTGCGCAGCCAATGCGCAACCCCATCTCACGACCTTCATCTTCCTGATGCTCGGTGATCAAGATAATGGGTATGTCCTTGGTAGTGAGATCATTTTTGAAAGATTGGCAAAGCGTAAAGCCATCAATATCCGGAAGCTCTACGTCCATCAAAATTAATTTTGGCTGTTCAGACTTAATTAACACACGCGCCGTTGCACCGGTTGTGGAGAAAATGACCCGATACTCTTCACCAAGTATGGCGTTCAAAATACGAATGCTATTTGGTGACGCATCAATGATCAGCACCGTGTCTTTGTCGGTAGCACTATGATTAGCCAGCATGAGACGCGCCCCCTTCTTCCGTCGTTTCCGTGCTTAAATTCTGCTCGGTCTTGAACGTTTTCAGCGCAATTAATGCTTGCGGATAATCAAGTTCAATCAATTTGTCTCCTACGGGCTTGAGCTTGGATGCCATGTCGCAGAAATCAACCAACATCTGGTAGTAGTTATCGATGGCCATCATGTCTTGCGTCATGATTTGCGATTCAAGCAAGATCAGTCTTTCCCGGAACCCATTGCCAGTTTTTGGCGATCCGCCCGCGTTGCCCTGTGCCTTTGTCTCATCGCTTTGGGCATGGACAGTCGATAACGCCACGTTACTTCGTTTCAGTAAAATGTTACCAATCTCTTTGATCGCATTATCAACATCACGACGGAACTGACTTAAAGACGCTTGGTGGTCTTCTAACGCAAGTAAGGCATTTTGCAATTGCTTGGCGGAATTCCTCAATGCAATGACAGACAGATTCCCCGCACTGCCAGCAACGGTGTGTGCATTGTCCGCAGCCTCCGTTAACTTGCCGGACTCGATAAGTGCGCACACTTGATTTTCTTGCGACCTAGCTTGGTGCACAAAATCACTTAACAGTTTGAAATACAGTGTTTCGTTACCCATGACGCGCTTAATGCCATCACTTATATCAACGTATTCGTACTCTTCTTTTTGCCCAATCCCATCTGGCGCTGAGTGGCACTTAGAGGTCACCGTTAATCCCAAGTATACCGCCAACTTTTGGAGCAGAATGTCGGCATCAAGCGGCTTGGAAACATGATCGTTCATCCCCGCGTCGAGACAGCGTTGGCGATCTCGCTCCATGGTATGGGCAGTCAGTGCAAAAATGGGTAACGATTCTCTGTCTGCCGTTTCGCGAATAATACGCGTAGCTTCTAGCCCATTCATGTCAGGCATTTCCAAATCCATTAAGATGGCATCATACAATTCAGGTGCAGGGCATACTTTCACCACCGCCTCTCTGCCAGATTCCGCAACATCAACTTGGAAGTCATTGCTAATCAAGACTTCCTTCGCAATTTGCTGATTGATAGACATGTCATCTACCACGAGGATACGCTTCCCACCGCCACTCACCGTGACAGCGTTTGATTTTCCTTGCGCTGCAAGCACTCGACTGTGAGTTTTAGGTAAATTTTCACCCAACACTTCCATCATGGTGTCAAACATCACGGAAGCCGAAATGGGTTTATGCAAATAGCCATCAATTTTCCCGTTTCCACGGTCTTTCTCGATGACAGCGCGGTCAAAGGCGCTAATCACAATCACCAAAGGAATTTGTTCGGGCGTCATGTCGCTTTGCAGTTTCTCGAGCAAATGAAACCCTTTTTTGCCGGGCATATGCCAATCGAGTAACACGAGATCAAACGGTTCTCCGTCGAGATCTAAGTACCCTTCTTCTATGGCATGAAACGCACTGTCGACATCGATGGCAGATTCACAATGAAAGCCGAGTGAAGAGATAATTGCAGAATGCACAGCGATGGATGAGGGGTTGTCATCAACAACCAACACTCTCAGTCCACGCAAATCAACGGGTACGGCAAAGCTTTTATCTGTGCTGACTTTGGCGACTTGAAGTTCAAGATTGAAATAGACGCCGGAATCTTCACTCCCCGCTTCTTGGTGGATCTCGCCACCCATTTTTTCGATGAGATAACACGCAATGAGTAGATTTAGTGACTCATCCAACTCAGACATTGCCATGGCTGCACGCTCGGCAAGTTCATCCAAATCATCACATGGCGACGCGTCATCAGTGATATTTTGATGCACCGCAAATTCAAGCGTCACGCCCGATTCAGAAAGTGTTCCGGCATTAATGCTTAGAATGATCGGACAACCGCCACCGATGACAATGGCTTCTGAAATTAAATTCAGCAGAATTCTTCGCAGTCTGTCCGGATCGCCAACGAGCGAACGAGGTACATCCAATGGCACACTAAACAGCAACTCCACAGAACGACTTTCCGCCTCACCGACAAAGTAGTCGCGCAGGCTCTCCAATAACTGCCCAAGATCAAAGGGCGTATTTTCGAGCGCAATAGAGCCAACCGACAGTTCTTCAAAATCACGTAAGTTGTCGCCGATAACCGACGCGCGCTTCATTGCCCCACTAATGCTTTCAACATAGACAGATTGCTTATTGCTCAGTGACGTCTGTTTCAGCATTTGCGTGCAACTCACCGCCGTTGCGACAAGCGGATAAAGCGCCATATTCATTTCGGACAGCAAATTAAAGCTGCGGCTCAACGCACCTGAAATACCTTTACGGGCACCCGCAACAAGGTGCGTTTCCATTTTTAGGTAAAGCTCATCTGGCGCGATGGGGTAGGTCAAAAAATCACTCGCACCGGATCGATAAGCGGCTTGTTTTTTTTCTTGAGAAAAAACATCTGACGTGAGAATGATGCGTGTATCTTTACAAGTCGAAAGTAACCGGATTCTTTTTACTGCTGCGCTTAACGACTCACCGCCTTCAAACTTGAAGTCAATGTTAAGTACAAGAATATTGACCGGATGCTGTTCTAGAATCGTTGTTAATTTCGCAGGTGTTGCCACTGAACGGAGCCAGTAGCCACTTTCGCTCAATACCTGCTGGTGAAAATCAATGTGAGAGAGATCTTCATCGGCGAGCACAATTAGCGGCTCGTTCTTCACCAAACCTTTCATTAGGCCTTCCTTTAGACTTGTTTCATACAAGCGCTATGCGCCTTACACCGCTCGCCAAATCAACATTGACGTCTCGGGCAGCCTAATGCGCTGTCAGCATAAGGATTCCCCCATCATCGTCTCATTGGTGAGCCAATGAATTTATCTTTAAAACTAGTGTCTTTTTATCTTCACTGCCAACTTGGTGTAGCGACATCGATAAAATTGCCATTCAAACAGCCACTGAGAAAATCATCCAACGTTCCGATCTTTCCTGTGCAACTCCATCGCAAATGCCGGTAAGCCATTTCGGGAAAATGCTTTGCATTCATGCGTCTCATATATGAAACATAAACTATCAAAAACCTCGATGACTTCCCCCAACTCGGTTATCAGCAGTGAAATTTGTGTACTAGGTTTAATCAATAAGTCAGATATGAATCTTTAGCTTCATTTTTGAAGCAAAAAACTAACGGGAGTTCTTTATGGCTATCACCTTGGTTCTCAGTCAAGTTGTTGGACAGGCATTTGTGGTTAAACCAGATGGTCAAATCAGTCCAGCTCAAGCAAACATGCAGTTGCAAACTGGCGATCTGGTTTCAGTGCCAAACGGCAAGAATGCATGGCTAGTGACAGAGGATGGCGAACAAGTCGACGTGCTGGATGAAGCACTGCTGCTTAATGATGAAGGGTTCGATAGTCTCGATTTACCCTCTGATGTGCTGAGTATTATTGCTGCTTTAGAAGAGGGAGATGACCCCACTCAATTGGAGGACACTGAAACAGCAGCGGGTGAAGAACTAAGCAGTTCATCGGCGGGTGATCAAGTCATTGTTGAAGCCAACGGTTACCGCGGCGGAGTAAGCAGCATCGAAATGTTTGATACCACCGGATTAACCGCTGCCGGTTTAACTGGCGCCCAAATTGATTCACTCAGCTCGGCGAGATATGCCAACTTGTTCAATCGCGCATCCAATGCCCAAGAAGAGAACAGTGAGGCAAAAATTTCGGGAGATGTCTCGGCCACCATTGAAGACGGTGATGTGTTAACAGCGTCCGGAAATTTGTCATCAAGCGATGCTGACGGGGCGGATAACCGTTTTATTGCAGAAACCATTCAAACGCTGCGCGGCGAAATGACCGTCAATGAAGACGGCAGTTGGACTTATATATCGACTGACCCAACGGGAGCGATAAAAAGGCTTGGTGAAGGGGATACCCTTAACGAATATGTCACCGTGCGAGCGGCCGATGGCACGGAACAACGTATTACCCTGACGTTTGAAGGCAGTAATGACGTGCCCGTTTTCTCTGCCATAAGTTCTGGTGAGATAACGGAAAGTGACGGCATAATGAAGGCCGCAGGTTCGATCAATATTGTTGACCCTGACGCTGGTGAGTCCTTTATGCAACCTGGGGCGTTTAAGGGGGAATGGGGAACCGTGATCATTGACCGTGCAGGGAACTGGTCATACACAGTAGATAACAGCAATAAGGCGTCCATCAACTCGATGACGGACGGGGAAAAGGTAACAGACACCATCACCGTCTACTCCGTCGACGGTACCGAAACCATCATCACACTCAGTATCAATGGCGCCAACGACGATGCCATTATCGGCGGTGACATTGCCGCCACTGTCGTTGACAACAGTGGCACACTGTCAACTTCTGGCACGCTCTCATCCACAGACATTGATGGTAATGACAACGCCTTCATCGCGGAAACACTTACCACACCTCGTGGTGAAGTGACCATCGATGAAAACGGCAACTGGACATATACGAGCACCGACCCAACGGGCGCTATTGAACGCTTAGCCGAAGGCGAAACCCTCACCGAGGTCGTCACGGTACGCGCGGAAGATGGCACTGAACAGCAAATCGTCCTCACTATTGAGGGTGTGAATGATGCGCCTGTATTCTCCGCTATTACCACCCGCGATGTGTATGAAACCAATGACGTTATCAGCGTTAATGGCTCATTAAATATCGTCGACCCTGATGCGGGTGAATCCTTCATGCTAGCGGGCACATACCTGGGCGACTTTGGTTCTGTCACCATTGATCGTGCGGGAAATTGGACCTACACCACGGACCCATCCCAAAGTACGTCGCTCGATACACTTAGAGAAGGCGAACAACGCGTTGATACCATCACGGTGCGCTCAGTTGATGGCACAGAAACTGACATTCTTGTCACCATCATAGGGACAAACGATCCGGCGCAGATTGCCGGTGATATTGTTGGCACTATCGTCGAAGCCGACGGCACCCTGTCCACCAGCGGCCAATTGACCTCGACGGATGTTGATGGAAACGACAATGTATTCACCCCGCAAACCATTGCAGGACGTTGGGGTGAAATCACCATTGATGCCGACGGAAGCTGGACATACGTCACCACAGACGACAACGGTGCGATCAATCGCTTAGGCGAAGGTGAGCAACTGACAGACACTCTCAGTGTTCGCGCTGAAGATGGCTCCATTCAAATCATCACGATCACGATTGACGGCACTAATGACGTAGCAGTGTTTGGTGGAATGACCAATGTGTCTGTTACTGAAGCCGATGGCCAATTATCAACATCAGGTAGTGTCAATGTATCAGATGCAGACACAGGCCAGAGCACCTTCCAAGCAGGCACATTCACTGGCGAATTTGGCGACATTACCATTGATACCGCGGGCAACTGGACCTACACGACAGATCCCGTTCATAGCAACACCTTTGATGCCTTGGATGCGGGCGATCCGCTTCCTGACACCATCACTGTCTACGCCCAAGATGGTACGCCATTAGACATTACCGTTACCATTACTGGCACCGACGATCTCCCTGTCGTCAGTGGTCAGTTTGGTCAATCCCTCGTTGATACAACAACGGGCAACACACTGACTACATCAGGCACCATTAACATTTCAGATGTCGATACCGACGACGCCCCGACATTCGAAAATACACGCATTGAAAGCGAATACGGCGTACTCGAACTGGTTGATGGTAACTGGACATACACCCTGGACAAAGAAGCAGCGAGCGCGCTTAACGCAGGTGAAGTAGATACCGATGTCATCACGCTCACCGCGAGCGATGGCACACAGCAAAACATAGTGATCAGCATTACGGGGACGAACGACGATCCTGTTCTTCGTGGTGATACCACAGGTTCTCTCAGCGATGACGATAACCTAACTATCAGCGGAACGATTGAAATTATCGACCCTGACACAGGCGATACACCCACCTTGCCCAATGACAGTATTGATGGCAGTTACGGTACCTTAGCGCTAGTCGATGGCGAGTGGACCTATACCTTAAATCCTGACAGTACGGCATCATTGCCAGAGGGTGAACGCACGACAGACACCATTACGATCACCGCATCCGATGGCTCTACCCACGATATTGTGATCACCATTACTGGTACAGACCAACTACCTGTGCTTGAAGGCGATACAACAGGGGCTATCAAAGAAGGCTCTAGTTCGCTCACAGCAACGGGAACTATCGACCTTGTGGACGTGGATGAAGGCCAAAATCCAACCTTGCCAAATGGCACGCTTGAGGGGGCATTCGGCACACTTGAAATGATTGACGGCACATGGACGTATACGCTTGATCCAGAGCTGGCACAATACCTCGACGAGGGGCAAACCACCCAAGATACCATCAGTATTACCGCATCTGACGGCACAGTACATGACATTGTTATCACTATTACCGGCAGCGAGGATGCCGCCGTATTGGGTGGAGATACCAGTGGCAGTGTGAGCGATGAAACTGGCGCATTCACAACGGGCGGTAGCCTTTCCATCAACGATCCTGATGCCAATGACAACCCCACTTTGCCCGATGCGAATCAGCAGGGACAATATGGTTCATTTAGCATGGTAGATGGCAATTGGACCTACACCTTAGACCCTGAACTTGCACAAGCATTGGGTGAAGGCGTAGAAGTCACCGACACCATCACGATCTCAGATTCAATGGGCGGCACCCATGAGCTTGTGATTTCAGTTACGGGCACAGACGATGCGGCCGTGCTAACGGGTGATACCACAGGCGTGTTGACTGAAGGCACAGACGTTATTACGACATCCGGCACGGTAGAACTGATCGACCCAGATTCAGGTGACACACCAACCATTGAAAACACCACTGTCACAGGAACGTTTGGCAGCTTGGCGCTGGTTGACGGTGAATGGACTTACACACTCAATCCTGGCGCAGCACAATCGCTTGGCGCAGATCAAAGCACCACAGACACCCTTACTCTCACTGACAGTACAGGCAAAGAACATAACATTGTCATTACCCTTGAAGGTACAGACGATGCTGCGGTTGTAAGCGGCGATTTCACAGGCACTGTCACCACGCAGACTGGACCAGAAATTACGGTTAATAATGTATTTGTATTGGGTGACGATATCGATGTGGATGGCGAGCAGTTCAACGCCAATTCACAGCCCGACTCCATGCATTTCGATTCAGCGGGATTCAGCGCGACCATTACAGACAGTGACGGTCAGCTAAACAATTCAGCAAACCAAACCATTGAGTTCGACGGTCAGTCTTACCCAGTTTCAGTCGCTGCAACCGTCGAATACACAGACGTCTACGACAATGTGTTCACCATGGGCGTCTTATCAATCGACAATGGCGACGGAACGAGCACGACACTGTTGGTTCAAATTGGTGGCCCCGACATTCTACCAGGGACAGACCTCAATGTTGTAGAAGGCTCATATACCGAAGTGAGCTCAATCAACTATGTCGATGTCACCGACGCCCCCACCGTCTCGGGCAGTCTTTCCATCTCAGATGCAGATGCGGATGACTCTCCAACGTTTGCCAATACCACCCTTGAAGGCGATTACGGTACCTTTACGCTGACTGACGGTAACTGGACCTACACGGTTGATCCGTCTAGAGCCGATGCACTCAACGATGACCAAACCGAGCAAGAGGTGTTCACACTTACGGCGTCGGACGGCACGGTGCAACAAATCACAGTCGATGTGACAGGCGCTGATGACGCGGCGGTTATCACGGGTGATAGCACCGCAAGCATCACCGAAGATGTCGGGGCGCAAACCGCGTCAGGCACCATCACGATCACCGATGCTGATACGGGTGACACCCCAACCATTCCAAATGGAACATTAGCGGGTCAATACGGGTCAATTGAAATGGTCGATGGCGCTTGGACGTACACCGCGGACAGCGCATCAATCCAATCGCTGGCTGACGGTGATACTGCGACGGATACCATCACGGTCACGGCATCCGATGGCACCACGCAAGACATTGTCATTACCATCACGGGTACTGACGATGCTGCTGTGGTGACGGGCGATACGACGGGCAACACCACAGATCAAGGCGCATCGGTGTCTGGCTCTATCAGCATCAGTGATGTGGATAGCAGTGAAAACCCAACAATCAGTAACACCACCATCGAAGGGGAATACGGTAGTCTTACACTCACCGACGGTGAGTGGACGTACACGGTTGACCCTGACAGCGCACAAACCCTGCCAGACGGGGAGTCTGCGAACGACACCTTCACCCTCACGGCATCTGATGGATCAACCCATCAAATCACTGTGACGGTTGAAGGCACTGATGATGCCGCAGTCGTCACGGGCGACTTGAGCGCGTCTGTTGCTGAAGGCGGCGATGCGTCTGTCTCCGGCTCAATCAACATCAACGACCCTGATGCTGCTGTCCAGCCCACCCTTGAAAACGGCACGGTGGAAGGTGAA